>NZ_JBFTSF010000267.1:0-8743 GCF_056399905.1 Cupriavidus sp. 01L46 | reverse complement strand
CGCCGGGTGGCGTGCCGGTGGTGATCAGGTCGCCCGGCTCCAGCGTCATGAAACGGCTCAGGTAACTGACCAGCTGGGCCACCGTGAAGATCATGGTGCGGGTGTTGCCGGTCTGCTGGCGTTCACCGTTCACGTCGAGCCACATCGAGAGGTCTTGCGGGTCGCCGACCTCGTCGGCGCTCACAAGCCACGGGCCGATGGGGCCGAAGGTGTCGCATCCCTTGCCCTTGTCCCAGGTGCCGCCACGCTCGAGCTGGTACTCGCGTTCCGACACATCGTTGATTGTGCAGTAGCCCGCCACGTGGTTCAGGGCATCGGCCTCGCTGACATAGCGGGCGCGGGTGCCGATCACCACCCCTAGTTCCACCTCCCAGTCGCTCTTGACCGAGCCCTGCGGCAACACGACCGGGTGATTGCAGCCCACGGCCGAGTCGACCGTCTTGGTGAAGACAATCGGTTCCTTGGGGATCGGCATGTTCGCTTCGGCGGCGTGGTCCGCGTAGTTCAGACCGATGGCAATGAACTTGCGCATGCCGGTCCATGGCACGGCCAGACGGCCCTGTGGGACGATGGGCAAGGTGCTGGCATCGAGGCTGCGCAGGGCCGCCATGCCGGGCTGGGACAAGGTGCCGGGGACGATGTCGGGCAGCACCGGGCTGAGGTCGCGAACCGTGCCGTCCGTATGCAGCAGTGCGGGCTTTTCTTGGCCCTTGGGGCCGTGGCGAAGCAGTTTCATGGTTGAATTGGGAGCTTAGTTGGACCAACCGCCGTCAATGATCTGGGCGGTACCTGTTGTGAAAGAGGATTCGTCGCTGGCCAGGTAGACGGCCAAGGCCGCAATTTCTTCGGCTCGCCCCAGGCGAGCCATGGGCTGGCGCTCCACGAAGCCCGCCTCGACCTGGGCGAGCGTCTGGCCGGTGGCTTGTGCCTGGGCCGTGATGCGCTCCAGCAGCGACGGTGACATCACCGTGCCGGGACAAATGGCATTGCATCGGATCCCTTTGCCGACAAAGTCGGCAGCGACGGCTTTGGTCAGGCCGATGACGGCGGCCTTGGTGGTGCCGTACACGAATCGGTTGGGGGCGCCTTTGATGCTCCCCGCGACGGATGCCACATTGATGATGGACCCGTCGCCTCGCTCCAGCATGCCTGGCAGGAAGGCCCTGATTGTGCGAAATTGGGCGCGCACGTTGAGGTCGAATGCAAACGTCCACTCGTCTTCCGTGCACTCGAGCAGGTTGCCTGCGTGGACGAAGCCTGCCGCATTGAAGAGCACGTCAACCGGGCCTGCAGCCTCTGCTACGTCGCGAATGGCCTGGGCATCGGTGACATCCAGGACGTGGGTGCCGCAAGCAATTTCCTGGCGCAAGGAAGCTAGTGCCTCCTGGTTGATATCCGTCGCGATCACGCGCGCGCCCTGCGCGGCGAAAGCGATCGCAGTCGCTCTGCCGATGCCTTGTCCGGCCGCGGTGACGAAGGTGGTTTTTCCAGCCAGTCGGAGTGTCATGACGATGCTTCGAGTGAGTTCAGGGGTTGCTTTGGGCACTGAAACGCCGTGCTGTTCAGCGCGGAACGAGCAGCTTGCTTCCGGGCACGATGTCGCGTCGATGGGTAAACGGTCCGGTCAGATCACCTTGCCCGGGTTCAGCAGCGCCTGCGGATCGAGCGCCTTCTTGATGACTCGCATCAGCTCGATCTCCTCGGGCGAGCGCGCATGGCCAAGCCATTGGCGCTTGAGGGTGCCGATGCCGTGCTCGGCCGAGACCGTGCCGCCGTACTCACGCACCAGGCCGTACACAATGCCGTCGACCAGTGCCTTGGGCTGCTCTGCCGCGCCAGGCTGATAGACGATGATATGCAGATTGCCGTCGCCGATGTGGCCGTAGAACAGGGCCCGGACGCTGGGGATGCGGGCATGGAGTACCTCGCGGCAGCGGCGCGCGTAGTCGTCCATGCGAGCCACMGGCAGGCCGATGTCAAAGGCCAGGTGGCCTGGCCACAGCGGGTGCAGTTCGCCGCTGGCATCGCGGATGCGCCAGAACGCGCGGCCGTCGGCCAGCGACTGCGCGAGTGCCGCATTGGAAACCACGCCCGACTCCAGCAGACCGCCCAACCAAGCCTCGAAGCGCTGCGCGTCGTGCACTGGGTCGGTTCCCAGCGCCTCGACCAGCACGTAGGCGCCGTGGGCYGTGTCGTCGCCCTCGAGGGGGTCCCGCACCCCTGGGGCCTGGGTGGTGGCGAACTGCCAGTAGTCGGGCCACATGACCTCGAAGGCCGAAAGTAGCGGCCCCAGGTTCTGGCGCGCCGAGTTCAGCAGCGTCAGMACGTTGTCGTAGTCCTTGGCGGCGCAGATCGCCACCATGGCCGAGGCCGGCTTGGGGAACATCCTGRGTACCACCCGTGTGATGATGCCCAGCGTGCCCTCGCTGCCGATGAACAGGTGCTTGAGGTCGAAGCCCGCGTTGTTCTTGATCATCTTGTTGAGGCTGGTGACCACGGTGCCATTCGGCAGCACCACCTCGATGCCCAGCACCATCTCGCGCGCCATGCCGTAGCGGATCACGCGGTTACCGCCGGCATTGGTCGACAGGTTGCCGCCAATCGCGCACGAGCCGCGTGCGCCCAGGTCCAGCGGGCAGAAGAAGCCGGMGGCGGTGGCAGCCTGCTGGATGGTCTCCAGGGGGGTGCCAGCCAGCGCGGTCATGGTGGCCGAGGCCGAATCGACCTCCTCGATGCCCGCCATGCGTTCCAGCGACAGGGCCACCTGACCCGCCGAGGCGCGCGCGCCACCGCACAGGCCGGTTAGCCCGCCTTGGGGCACCACGCCCACGCCGTGTTCATGGCAGATGCGCACCGCGGCGGCCACCCCTGCCGTGTCGGCGGGGCGAACCACGGCCAGGGGGCGGCTGGCCGGCAGGCCGCTGTAGTCGTTGTGGTTGCGCACCGGCACGTCGTTGCCGGCGAGCACGGCCAGCGGGCCCAGCTCGGCAAGCAGGGCATCGATGACCGAAGAGGATTGAGGGGTCTGGTTCATGGCAGGAATCGGAGTGAATATAAGCAATCTGCAAACTGGGGGGCGGCGCGGTCATTGAGCCAACCTGGGGCCCGATCGACCGCGTGCCTCACCCCACGAACCACCGCAGCGGTGCCATCACGGTCTGCGGGAAGGCCACCATGATGAACAGTACGGCGAACTCGGCCAGCATGAAGGGCAACACGCCCTTGGTGACTTCGTCCATCTTCATGCGGCCCACGCCGGCCACCACGTTGAGGATGGTGCCCACCGGCGGCGTGATCAGGCCGATCGAGTTGTTGATGATGAACAGCACGCCGAAATAGATCGGGTCGATGCCGGCAGCCTTGATGACCGGCATCAGCACTGGGGTCATGATCAGGATGGTCGGCGTCATGTCCATCGCAGTGCCGACCAGCATCACCAGCACCATGATCGCGATCAGCAGCAGGGTCTGGTTGTCCATGAAGGGCTTGAGCAGTTCCACCATCTGGGCCGGCAGGTTGGCCACGGTGATGAGCCACGATGACACCATCGCGGCGGCCACCAGGAACATGACCACAGCGGTGGTCTTGGCCGCCGTGGTGAAGATCGGGAGCAGTGCGCTCAGCGGCAGCTCACGGTACACCACACTGGCCACGAACAGCGAGTACACGGCGGCCACCACCGCGGCCTCGGTCGGGGTGAAGACGCCCATGCGCAGGCCCACCAGGATGAACACCGGCAGCATCAGCGCCCAGAGGGATTMGCGTGCACATTGCCAGATTTCAGCCTTGGTCTTTTTCTCGGGCAGGACCAGGTCTTCCTTGCGGCCGAGCCACCACCAGGCCGCAGCCAGGCCGACGCCGATCATGACGCCAGGGAAGATGCCGGCAATGAACAGCTTGCTGATCGAGACGTTGGCGGTGACGCCGAAGATCACGAAGCCGATGCTTGGGGGGATGATCGGGCCGATCACGCCGGAGGCCGCGATCAGGCCACCCGAAACTTCTTTCTTGTGGCCTGCCTTGATCATCATCGGCAGCAGCAGCGCGGTCAGCGCTGCGGCGTCCGCCACGGCGGAGCCCGACAGGGCCGACAGCAGGCAGGCGGCCAGAATCACCACATAGCCCAGGCCACCCTTGACATGGCCGACGATCGCCAGCGCGAAGTTCACGATGCGCTGCGAGAGGCCGCCGACGTTCATGATTTCGCCCGCCAGCATAAAGAAAGGCACGGCCAGCAACGGGAAACTGTCGGCGCCATTGATGAAGTTCTGCGCCAGGATCTGCGCGTCGAACAGGTCGAGATGCCACATCAGGGCCACGCCGCTGGCCAGCAGCGCGTAGGCGATCGGAATGCCGAGCGCCATGGCGCCGGTGAGGCCGCCGAGAAAGATCAGTACGGTCATGTTGAGGTCTCCGGTTCTTTTTCTTGTTTCTTATCTGCGTGAGTGAGGCAGCGGCGTGTCGCCCAGGGGGGAGTGGCTTTGCGAGCCGCCGGCAGCGCTCTCGCGCGCTAGCTCGGCCTGGAGGGCCTCGAGCTCGGCCTGTTCCTCGGACTCCTTGACCATCACCAGCTCTTCATCGCTGAGCTGGCCGGTCAGCGCGCGCAGCAATTGCAGCATCAGCAGGAAGCCGGCGCAGACCGAGAACGCTACCCCCGAGCTGTAAAAGATGGCCACCGAGGCCCCGGTGACCGGCGCTTGCACGTCCCAATTGATCTTGGCCTGTTGCCAGCTACCGTCGAAGAACAGCCAGGTGATGTAGAGCATGAGCAGGTGACCCAGTACCAGGCAGACCTTTTTCCCCATTACCGGCAGGCGCGACACGAGCATGTCGGTGCCCAGGTGGGCGTTTTCCTTGATGGCGGCCACGGCGCCCAGGAAGGTGACCCAGACGAACAGCCAGCGCGACAGCTCCTCGCTGATCGCGATGCCAGAATTGAAGGCATAACGCAGCACGACGTTGCCGAAAACCAGCACCACCATGACGGCCAGGGCCAGGGCGATGAGAAGGTTAATGAACCGGCAATACCGGTCGATGAGGGTATTGAGCATAGGTTGTCTCCCTGATGGTCTGCGCCATCAATGCTTATCTTGGAACGGAGAAGGGGGCGACGCCGGCAACCTGGCTGGTGGGCCGGCCGCCAACGCCGACTCAGAGCGCGCGGCCCTGCAGCAGGCCGCGCTCGGCCAGGTTGCCGATGAAGGCGCGCAAGCCAAAGCGCCAGGGGGCGGCGGTCTCGCTGTGTGTCACCCGGTTGTGCAACCCCCCCAGCCAGGCGCTGCGGATGGTGACCACATCGCCGAGCTTGTGGGTGAAGCCGCCGCCGGGCTGGTCGCGGTCTTCAATGGGCGCAAACAGCGTACCCAGGAAGAGCATGAAGCCGTCGGGGTACTGGTGCGCGGCAAGAGTCTGCGCCACCAGGTCGGCCGGGTCGCGGCTGATGCTGCTCATGGTATTGATGCCGCGCAGCTCGAAGCCGTCCGCACCCGCGACGCGCAGGTGCACGGTCTCGCGGCGCACTTCATCCAGACCGAAGCCCGCGTCGAACAGCCGGATGAAGGGACCGATCGCGCAAGAGGCGTTGTTGTCCTTGGCCTTGCCCAGCAGCAGCGCGCTGCGGCCTTCGATGTCGCGCAGGTTGACGTCGTTGCCCAGGGTGGCGCCGACGATGCCGCCGCGGCTGTTTACCGCCAGCACGACTTCCGGTTCGGGGTTGTTCCAGTCCGAGTCGGCACGGATGCCGATGTCCTCGCCGCAGCCCACCGAGGCCAGCACCGGGGCCTTGGTGAAGACCTCGGCGTCCGGGCCGATGCCCACCTCCAGGTATTGCGACCACAGGCCTTTTTGCTGCAGCAGTGCCTTGAGCGCCATTGCCTGCGACGAGCCGGGACGGATGTCGGCCAGGCTTTCGCCGATCAGCGCGATCACCTGGTTGCGCAGGCCCTGGGCGCGGCTGGCGTCGCCCCGCGCCTGTTCCTCGATCACACGCTCTATCAGGCTGGCGGCGAAGGTCACGCCCGCGGCCTTGACGACCTGCAGGTCACAGGGAGCCAGAAGCCAGGGCAACGTCTCGTTGCGGGTGCCCGGCAGGCTGTTGGCCAGCAACTCGTCGACACTGCACAGGCGCCGGCCGGGTGCCCGGCGCGCCGCCTTGGCGGGATGCTCGGTATCGAGCAGCGTGCTCATGGTCGGGTAGTGTTCGCTCAGGTCGAACACGCCCTCTGGGCGCAGGGCGACGACGGCCGGTCCAGGCAGGGCGCCGCCGACCCAGACACGGCCCACCAGGGTGCCCGCAAGGCCGTCATCCGGCAACACCTGGACGTGCTTCACCGTACCGGCCAGCGTGGCCGCTGTCACTTCGCTCATACGATTTCCTTTCAGGTTTCAAGCCGCGGCCCAAGCCGCGCGCCCCGCCCGCGGCGCAGCGCAGCGCTTGCAAGGCAGACGAGGCTCAATGGTTGTGGCGCGGCGTCTTCTCCGCGATGCGCCGGTAGTTCAACGCGAAATCCAGCGTGGCACCGTCGACGAGCTGACCAGTCTTCTCCCGGTACAGCGCTTCCCAGGGGKATTGGCTCTGGGGGATCGGGGGCGCGGGGAGTTCGCGGCGGCGGCGCTCGATCTCTTCGGGAGGCACCAGCGCATCGCAGCGGCCGGCGTTGAGGTCGATGCGGATGAGGTCGCCGCTCTGCAGCCAGCTCAACCCGCCGCCCACCGCGCTCTCGGGCGAGACGTTGAGGATGGAGGGGCTGTCCGCCGTGCCGGACTGGCGGCCGTCGCCCAGGGTCGGCAGGGTCATGATGCCGCGCTGGATCAGGGCGTCGGGCGGCTGCATGTTGACCACCTCGGCCGAACCGGGCCAGCCGATCGGACCGGCGCCACGCATGATCAGGATGCAGCTCTCGTCGATGTCCAGTGCCGGGTCGTTGATGCGCGCATGGTAGTCGTCGGCGCCCTCGAATACCACGGCACGCGCCTCGAAGACGCCCTCTTCGCCTGGGCGGTTCAGGTAGCGCTCGCGGAAACGCTCGGAGATCACCGACGTCTTCAGGATGCCGAAGTCGAACAGATTGCCGCTTAGCACCAGGAAGCCGGCCTTCTCCATCAGCGGCGCATGGAAAGGGAAGATCACCTCGCGATCGCGGGTCTCGCGGCCCTGCAGGTTCTCCGCCACGGTACGGCCGGTGACGCTGAGGCAGTCGCCATGCAGGCGGCCAGCCTGCTGCAGCTCGCACATCAGGGCCGGCACACCGCCGGCGCGGAAGAAGCGCTCGCCCAGGAAGCGGCCCGCTGGCTGCATGTTGAGCAGCAGGGGCAGGTCGTAGGCGTGCTCGGTCCAGTCTTGCGGCCGCAGCTCGACGCCAGCGTGGCGGGCCATGGCCATGATGTGCACCTGCGCGTTGCTGGATCCGCCTGCGCAACTGACCACCGACAAGGCGTTGAGGAAGCTCTCGCGGCTGAGGATGCGCGAGGGGCGCAAGTCCTCGTAGGCCATCTCGACGATGCGCCGGCCGGTCTCGTAGGCGATCTGGCCCCGCTCGCGGTAGGGGGCTGGAATGGCCGCGCAGCCGGGCAGCGACAGGCCCAGGGCCTCGGCCACGGCGTTCATGGTGGAGGCCGTGCCCATGGTGTTGCAGTGGCCCGCCGAGGGCGCGCTGCTGCAGGCGCGCTGCAGGAACTCTTCCTCGTCGATCTCGCCCGCGGCTAGCTGGCGGCGGCTGCGCCAGATCACGGTGCCCGAGCCCACCAGTTCGCCGTTGTGCCAGCCGTCGAGCATGGGTCCGCCGGAGAGCACGATGGCAGGGATGTCGACGGTGGAGGCGGCCATGATGCCAGCAGGCGTGGTCTTGTCACAGCCCGTCGTCAGCACCACGGCGTCGATGGGGTAGCCGTACAGGATTTCCACCAGGCCCAGATAGGCCAGGTTGCGGTCGAGCGCCGCAGTGGGACGGCGGCAGTTCTCGAAGATGGGGTGCACGGGAAATTCCATCGGAATGCCGCCAGCATCGCGGATACCATCGCGCACGCGCCGGGCCAGATCCAGATGGATGCGGTTGCAGGGCGAGAGGTCGCTGCCAGTTTGGGCGATGCCGACGATGGGCCGGCCCGAGCGCAACTCCTCGGGCGTGAGCCCATAGTTCATGAAGCGTTCAAGGTAGAGCGCGGTCATGTCCGAGCGCTCGGGATCGGCGAACCAATCGCGGGAGCGGAAGGCACGGCTGGCTTTCTTGTCCATGTCGAAACCTGTAGCGGAGAAGTCAGGGAGTGGAAGAACGGCGCGTCGCTGCTGCTCCGCGCCTGCGAGGATTATTTCACCGCGACGGAGCTGGTCTTGCGGACCTTGGCCAGCTCGCTCATCAGCTCGTTCGTCGTTTCCTCACCGAACTCCTTGCTGTACTTGGTCAGCACCGGCTGCAGCTTGGCGCGCAGCTTGGCCTGCTCGGCCGGAGGCAATTCGGTGACCTGCATGCCGGCCTTCTTTAGCTCCCCCAGCGCCTTGTCGCCGAAGGCGCGGATGGTCTTGCGCTCATACAACGTGGCCTCGCGCGCGGCCTCTTGCACAATCTTCTGCTCCTGCGGCGACAAGCCGTCCCAGGTCTTCTTGGACATCAGCAGCACCCAAGCGCTGTACATGTGGCGCGACAGCACCAGGTACTTTTGCACCTCGTAGAACTTGCTGGCCAGGATGGTGGCGGTCGGGTTCTCCTGGCCATCCACGGCTGCCTGCTCCATCGCCGAATAGAGC
>NZ_JBFTSF010000266.1:0-8746 GCF_056399905.1 Cupriavidus sp. 01L46 | reverse complement strand
CCCCTGCGGGGCGGCGACCTACTTTTTTGTCTTGCCAAAAAAGTAGGCAAAAAAGGCGCGCCGGATGGGGCGACTACCCCCTCGGGCTTCGACGAAAAGAGCGGCCGGGACCCAAACTCGCATCGCCTTAAGGCGATACTCAGACATGGGTCCCTCTTTTCCGCTCTTTTCGCCGAATCCCGAGGCGCCCCATACGGCCTTGGCACACCTTGACGGCTCGCTTCACATTGCGCTGGGGTGTTTCCCGCCCCTTCGGGCGGGAAACACGGCTACCACAATGGGCTGATCTTGCCGCTGGTTGGCTCCCCTCTCCCACTTGTGGGAGAGCAGCCGGGGGAGAGGGCGGGCGTTCGTCAAGCACGAGATGTCAGACCCGACCTTGACCTGTCTTGCTCTTACTGCGCCTGCCGTTTGCGCCGCGCGTTGTCCAGATCCTTGCACACGACTTCCGCGCCTTGGGCGATGCGTGGGCCGGCCCGGTTGACCAGGTCGCCGTCGATGGCGTAGAGGTTGCCACGCGCCACGGCAGTGACCTGTTTCCAGCGTTCCCACATGGCGAAGTCCGGCAGCGGGCGGTCGGAGCGGGTTGCGCCCATGCTGGCGGTCATCATGACTTCCGGGTTGCCGGCTACCACGGATTCCACCGAGACCGTCGGCACCAGCAGCGCTTCGTTGGCGAACAGGTTGCGGCCGCCGCATAGCGCAAGCACATCGCTGATCAGATGCTGGCCGCTGAGCGTCATCAGGGGTTGTTGCCATACCTGGTAGAACACAGTCACCGGCGGACGTGCCGCATAGGTCTGGCGCAGTTTGTCGATCTGCTGGCGGAAACTGGTGGCGGCGTTGTTGGCGGTGGGCTCGGTGCCCAGCAGCACGCCCATTCTCTCGATATTGCTGGGAATGCCTTCGAGCTTGCGCGGCTCGCTGTAGAACAGCGGCAGGCCGAGCGCGCGCAGGCGGTCGGTTTGTTTCTGCGCATTGCCGTGGCGCCACACCACGATCAGGTCGGGCTTGAGCGCGGCGATACGTTCGAGATCCAGCGCCTTGTTGTCGCCGACCCGCGGGATGTCGCGGGCCTGTGGCGGGTAGTCGCTGTAGCTTACGGTGCCGACGATGCGCGAGCCGCCACCGGCGGCGTAGAGCATTTCGGTGACGTGCGGCGCGAGCGAGATCACGCGGCGCGCGGGCTGGTCCAGTGTGACGGTCTGGCCGGCATCGTCGACCACGGATACGGCGGCGCCGGCGTGGCGGCAAAGGCCGCTGCCCAGCAGCGTGGCGAGGACCAGCAGGGCACGGGTAGTGATCGAGGTAGGCGTCATCGGGCGTTAGCTGGATAGGGTGCTTGTGTCGGAGCGCATTGTTGCAAGGGCTTGGGCCAGTGCGGCATCGAGCCGTTGCCATGCTGGCTCCTGCGTTGGTGGCAAACCCAGGCGCAGGCTTGGCAATACGCCAGGGATGCCCGGCGGGGCGTCGAACAGCCGCGCCCACACGCCTTGCCGCGCGAGCGCTTCGTGCAGGCGCGCGGCATCGGCATGCGGCACCCAGCTGAACAAGGGGCGTCCCACGGGCGTCAGGCCGTGCTTGCGCAATAGCGTTGCGAGCCGGATGCCGGCTTGTTGCAAACGGTCGCGCGTGGCGGCCTGCCAGGCACGATCGGCCAGGGCCAGGCGCGCCACCGCACGTGCGGGGCCGGCCACGGTCCAGTGCCCGAGCTGCTCGGCCAGCGCCGCCAGCAACGCGGGCTCGGCCAGTACAAAGCCGCAGCGCACGCCGGCCAGGCCGTAGAACTTGCCCAGCGAGCGCAGCACCACCATGCCGGGGCGATCCGCCAGCGCGGCCAGCGAGCGCTCGGGCGTGCAATCCATGAAGGCTTCGTCGAGCAGCAGCGTGCCGCCACGCGCGGCGAGATCCGCGTGCCATGTCCGCAGCGTGGCTTGCGCGAGCGTGCGCCCGGTCGGGTTGTTCGGGTTCACCACCACGAGGTGATCGAGCTGCGCGGCCAGGTCCGCACGGGCGAAATCCGGCTCAGCGAGCGGCACTACCTCATGCCCTGCGCGTGAGAAGGCGGGTGCGTATTCGCTGTATCCCTGCACCGCCACGCCAACGCGCCCGGGCTTGAGCAGTTGCGGCAGCGTGCGGATGGCGGCCTGCGAGCCGGCCACCGGCAGCGCGCGCGGCGCGCCGTAGGCCTGCGCGGCCAGTTCGGCCAGGCCGTCGTCATCTTGCGGCAGCCGCAGCCACGCGTCGGCGGGCAGGGCTGGCACGGGATAGCCGTCCGGGTTGATGCCAGTGGAAAGATCGAGCCAGTCTTCGACCGGACGGCCATGGCGGCGCGCGGCGGCGAGCAGGTCGCCGCCGTGGCGGATCGGAGTACTCATGCTAAGCCGTAGTGGAGGAGGGCGGCGCTGGCGCTGGAAGCGGCCAGCCACAGCCACAGTGTGCGTTGAACAAGGCGCAGGCAGGCGTGCACATCGGCCGCGCCGGGCGCGTGCCCCACGCCCAGCGGTGGGCGCGCTTCCCATTCGCCGTGATAGCGGGCGGGGCCGCCCAGCGCCACGCCGACGGCGCCGGCGCCGGCCGCCATGACCGGGCCCGCATTGGGGCTGGACCATGCCGGTGCCTGCGCGCGCCAGCAGCGCAGCGCCTGGGCAGTGCGCCCGAGCAGCGCGTACGAGAGCGCGGTCAGGCGGGCGGGCGCCAGGTTGAGCACATCGTCAAGCCGCGCAGCCGCCCAGCCGAAATACAGCAGGCGCGGCGTGCGGTAGCCCCACATCGCATCAAGTGTATTGGCGAGGCGATAGGCGATCACGGCGGGCGCGCCGCCTGCCAGGAACCAGAACAAGGCGCCGAAGATGGCGTCGTTGCCATTCTCCAGCGCCGATTCGCAGGCGGCGCGGGCTAGCGCTTCGGTATCCGCATCGGTGGTGTCGCGCGAGACGATGCGTGCCGTGAGCTGGCGCGCATCGGCGAGATTGCCCTGCGTGAGCGCGGTGGCGATCGGCGCAATATGCTGGGCCAGGCTGCGCGCGCCCAGTGCCGCGTAGAGTGCCAGCGCTTGCAGCAGCCACGCCAGCGCCGCGCTGAACTGCGCGGCGACATGCACCAGCAGGGCGGCCAGCGCGGCCGGCRYCAGCACCAGCAGCGCCCAGGCTGCCAGGCCGGTGAGCCGCTGGCGCAGCGGCGCGCCGGCCTGGCTGCGGTTCAGGCGGCGCTCAAGTGCTGCCGCAAGGCGGCCGAAGCCAACCAGCGGATGCCAGCGGCGCGGCTCGCCCAGCCATTGGTCCAGCAAGACGCCGGCTACGGCGGCGGCCACGCAGGCTTGCCAGCTGAATAGGGGAAACGGCCACCAGGAAGACAGCGATGGCAGCGATGGCAGCCACGACATCACGCCGGGTCGGCGCCTTTCACGCTCACAGGGATGCCGGCCACCAGCAGGCGCACGCGGTCCGCGGCGGCGGCCAGCTTCTGGTTCAGGCGGCCCAGCTCGTCGACATAGAAGCGGGTGATGGCGCCCATCGGCACCACGCCGAAGCCGATCTCGTTGGAGACCAGGATCACGTGCCCGGGCAGGGTGGGCAGCGCGGACAGCAGCGCGTCGATTTCCTCGGTGAAGGCGGCCGGTGGCGTTACCAGGCCATGCTCGGGATAACTGCGCGCATCGAGGAACAGCAGGTTGTTGAGCCACAGCGTGACGCAGTCGACCAGGATGCAGCCATCGTGGGTGGCATGGGCATATAGCGCATCCGCCAGATGCAGCGGCGCTTCGACCAGGCCCCACTCGGCCGGGCGCCGCGCGCGGTGCAGCGCGATGCGCACCTCCATCTCTTCGTCGGCGCTGTCCTGGCCGTGGCGTGCGGTAGCGATATAGGTAACGGGGCCGCCGGTGGCAGCGGCATGGTCGGTGGCCATCTGCTCGGCAAAGTGGCTCTTGCCGGAGCGCGCGCCGCCCAGCACCAGCGTGAGCTGGCGCGCGCGCCCCGGGGCGGCAGCGGCGTGCGGCGCGGCTGCAGCCTGGGGCGAGCGTTCACTGGCCGGCGCATGGGTGGATGCGCGCACGGGCTCGGTGGCAGTGGCGGAAGCGTTGGCCGGGGTCATCCGGGTATTGTAGCGGGCGCACCCATGGATCGCACGCCCGCGGTGGCCCGCGCACAGGGCAGCGCCGCGGGGTGCCGATGCGATAATCCCACGATGCAAAAAAATTCCTCCGAAGCCGCTGGCGCGGCATTGCCGGGTGGCTTGCGCGGTACCTTGATGGTGCAGGGCACTACCTCCGACGCGGGCAAGAGCACGCTAGTGGCGGGCCTGTGCCGGGTGCTGGCGCGCGCCGGCGTGCGCGTGGTCCCGTTCAAGCCGCAGAACATGGCGCTCAACAGCGCGGTCACCGCGGACGGTGGCGAGATCGGGCGCGCCCAGGCCTTGCAGGCCGCCGCCGCCGGGCTGGCGCCGCACACCGATATGAACCCGGTGCTGCTCAAGCCGAGCAGCGATACCGGCGCTCAGATCATCATTCATGGCCAGGCGCGGATGGACCTGGACGCGCGGGCCTATCACGCCTACAAGCCGGTGGCGATGCAGGCGGTGCTGGCGTCGCACCAGCGCCTGTCCAGCGCCTACGAGGTGGTGATGGTGGAAGGCGCCGGCAGCCCGGCGGAGATCAACCTGCGCGACCGCGATATCGCCAATATGGGTTTTGCCGAAGCGGTGGACTGCCCGGTGGTACTGGTGGCCGACATCGACCGCGGCGGCGTGTTCGCCCATCTGGTGGGCACGCTCGACTGCCTGTCGGCGTCGGAGCGCGCGCGCATCAAGGGCTTCATCATCAACCGCTTCCGCGGCGATATCGCGCTGCTGCAGCCCGGGCTGGACTGGCTGGAGGCGCGCACCGGCAAGCCCGTGCTGGGCGTGCTGCCCTACCTGCACGGCTTGCACCTGGATGCCGAGGACGCCATCATCGGCGCGCAGGCGGCCAAGCGGGGCGAACTGCTGCGCGTGATCGTGCCGGTGCTGCCGCGCATTTCCAATCACACGGATTTCGATGCGCTGCGCGCGCATCCGCAGGTGGACCTGCGCTTTATCGGCCCCGGCATGCCGATCCCGCCGGCCGACCTGATTGTGCTGCCGGGCAGCAAGAGCGTGCGCGCCGACCTGGCTTTCCTGCGTGCCAATGGCTGGGCGCCAGCCTTGCTGCGGCACCTGCGCTATGGCGGCAAGGTCATCGGCATTTGCGGTGGCATGCAGATGCTGGGCCGGCGCGTGGATGACCCGGCCGGCAACGAGGGCAAGGCCGGCAGCAGCGAGGGCTTTGGCCTGCTCGACTACGACACCGTGCTGGCGCCGCACAAGCAGCTGCGCGTGGTGAGCGGCCGGCTGGCGCTGGCGGGCGCCACCGAGGCCGCCGTGCAAGGCTACGAGATCCACATGGGCGTGACCACCGGCTCCGCGCTGGCGCGCCCGGCGCTATGGCTGGAAGGCGAGCGCCCGGACGGCGCGCAATCGGAGGACGGGCAGGTGCTGGCCTCCTACGTGCACGGCCTGTTCGACCAGCCGCAGGCTTGCGGCGCACTGCTGCGCTGGGCCGGGCTGGCGCGGGCGGAGGGTGTCGACCTGGCCGCGCTGCGCGAGGCCTCGCTGGAGCGCCTGGCCGATACGCTCGTCGCGCACCTGGACATGGATGCCTTGCTGGCGCCGCTGCAGGCGTCATAGCGGATGTCAATGCGGGCGTCAATGTGGGTGTCAAAGCGAGCCCCGCCGCCCGCCGCGCCAACTGCTAAACTCGCAGGCGGGCCCGCTCCGCCAGGGCCCGGCAGCGACCCACGGCAGGGCCAAGGCGGAACCCGGAGCGGCGCGCTCGCCGGCGGCGCTGACATGGAAAGCCATTGCGGAGACAACCATGCCCGTAGTCGTGATCGCCAATCCCAAAGGCGGCGTAGGCAAGACCACACTGGCCACCAACCTGGCGGGCTATTTCGCCAGCGCCGGCCACGCCGTGATGCTGGGCGACACGGACCGGCAGCAATCCTCGCGAGCCTGGCTGGGTTTGCGCCCGGCCTCGGCGCCGGCCATCCGTACCTGGGATATCAGCGCCGACCAGATCGCGCGCCCGCCCAAAGGCACGACCCATGTGGTGCTGGATACCCCGGCCGGCCTGCATGGCTGGCGCTTCAACGATGTGATGAAACTGGCGCACCGCGTGGTGGTGCCGCTGCAACCGTCCCTGTTCGATATCCTCGCCACCCAGGATTTCCTCACCCGGCTCGCCAATGACAAGCGCGTGCGCCAGGGCGAGGTGGAGGTAGGCGTGATCGGCATGCGGGTCGACCTGCGCACCCGTGCGGCCGAGCAGCTGCAGCGCTTTGTCGCGGGGCTGGGGCTGCCGGTGCTGGGCTTTCTGCGCGATACCCAGAACTACGTGCAGCTTGCCGCGCACGGGCTGACGCTGTGGGATGTGGCGCCGTCACGCGTGGCGCGGGACTGGGAGCAGTGGCAGCCGATCATCGGCTGGCTCGAGGAGCCGGCGCTGGCTAGGCGCCCAGCCGCCTGAGCAGGGCATCCACGGACGGCCAGCTCACCCGGCGCACGGCCACCATCAGATCGGCGCCGGGAAACTGGTCGTCGAACGCCTCGCTCTCCACGCCGTCAAGGCGCCGGTAGAACTCGCGCGCCTGGGTGTTGCCGTCCAGCACATAGAGAAAGAGGGGTCGCCCGTGCCAGCCAACGGCGGCGCGCTGCGCGCAATGTGCAAAGAGGCGCTTGCCAAGCCCTAGCCCGTGCCATCCCGGCATCACATGCAGGTTGTCCAGATACACGCCATATTGCGGCTCGGCCTCGGGTTGCAGGCAGGCAAAGCCGGCCGGCGTGCCGTCCACGCGCACGAGCGTGACTTCCACCGGGCCATCTGCGCCATCCACCAGGCGAGCCTGCCAGGCCTGCGCGCGCTGGGCCGGTGCTTCGCGCGCCAGGTAATCCGCCGGCAACAGGCCATGGTAGGCATGCCGCCAGCTCTGCGTGTGCAGGTCGGCAATCAGCGCGGCATCATGCGGGCCGGCAGGTAGCAATTCGATGGAATGGGTCATCTTCAAGGGAGTCGTCCGGGGCCTGCAACGGGCGTGATCAACATTCTGCCGCAATCCAGGCAAGCTTCGCCACGGCCCTTGCGTCTGTCACGCACCGGCAGGCCCTGCCTGTTAGAATCGCGAATCTTTCGCATTCTCATTATGCCKGCGTGATGCGTTCATCTCACGCCGGCATGGGGTCCGAAAACACAATTCCCACAACCCCAAATCTGCTCCCCGACTCCCATGGTCACCGGCCGCCTGCGCGTTGTTTTCGTCAAGATTCACCTGTATCTCGGCTTGTGGCTGGGCCTGCTCTTCGTCATGCTGGGCCTGACCGGCACCGTCATCGCCTGGCGCKATGAACTGGATGCCTTGCTGAACCCGGCGCTGCTGACGGCATCGGCCGAAGTACCCATGCCGGTAGCGCCGGCCACGGTGCAAGCGGTCGCCGACCGGCTGCAGGCCGACCCGCACTATGGCCGCCCCACCTTGCTGATGCTGCCGTCTGCGCCGCATGAGGTGTTTATCGCGTGGTACCCGCTCAAGGGCACGCCCAACGCCGGGCGCTCGCGCCAGGTGATGGTCGATCCCGTCACATTGGCGGTGAAGGGCGAGCGGGTCTGGGGCGAGCCCGGCCTGTCGCGCCCGTTGCTGCTGCCCACCTTGTTCCAGCTGCACCACTACCTGCTCTCTGGCGAGACGGGCCGGACGATCCTGGGCATCACCGGGATGCTGTTGCTGATTCTGGTGATCGGCGGGGTTGTGCTGTGGTGGCCCAAGCTCAAGCCGCGCGCGGTGCTCAATGCCTTTCGCATCAGCCATGGCGGCTCGTGGTCGCGTTTTAATTATTCACTGCATCGTACGGCTGGCATTTTTGCGGCGCCGGTGCTGGCGACGATGGCGTTTTCTGGCTGGTACCTGGATTTGCCCAAGTGGGTGACGCCGATCGTGGCTGGCGTGATGACGGTGTCGCCGCCCGGTAAGCCGGCATCGGCAACAGCGCCCGCGGGCACGCCGCTGCTAGGCGTGGCGCAGGCGGTGAGCGCGGCTCAGGCGCTTTATCCTGCAGCGCTGGTGACGCGGGTCAGCTTTCCGCGCAAGGCGGGGGATCCGTTCGAGGTGCGGCTGCGGCAGCCGGGTGAAGTCCGCCAGGGCAGCGGGGCTACGCGGCTCTGGCTGGATGCCCATACGGGCAAGCGGCTCGGGGTCCGCGACCCGATGGATGCGCCGGCTGGGGATACCTTTCTTAACTGGATGTACCCGCTGCATACCGGGGAGGCGTTCGGATTGGTGGGGCGGGCGTTTATTTCGGTGTTCGGGGTGGTGCCGCTGATGTTTGCGGTTACCGGGGTGCTGATCTGGTGGAAGCGTAGGCGAGGGCATCGGCGGCATGTGGTGCGGACGATGGAGAGGGCTAAGGGGGGGAAGGCTGAGGTGGTGCGGGAGGAGGCGGTTGAGGTTTGATTGCTGGTTGTCTGAGCCTGCAACTGCAACTGCAACTGCAAAATCAGATTCAAATTCAATGGCTTAACGTCAAAAGCAACCGCGGTTTCACCACCCCTGCGGGGCGGCGACCTACTTTTTTGTCTTGCCAAAAAAGTAGGCAAAAAAGGCGCGCCGGATGGGGCGACTACCCCCTCGGGCTTCGACGAAAAGAGCGGCCGGGACCCAAACTCGCATCGCCTTAAGGC
>NZ_JBFTSF010000265.1:0-18302 GCF_056399905.1 Cupriavidus sp. 01L46 | reverse complement strand
GCGTAACGTTCGTCGTTAGCAGTTATTGCATTCCCATTGATTAACGAGGTGACGGGTCCTCGGTATGCCCTCCACTGCTTTGTAACCCACGTCGAAACCAGGTMGGCCCCTGCGTGAACTGTGTGAACAGTGTCAAGAAGACAGATTGTACCCCGTTGGCGGCTCCAGGTGTAAATGCCTGCCGTGCCGCCTCGCGCGTCAGCGCCGTGCGCCGGGGGCCAGCAGCGCGATCAGCTCGCTGGGATGGCGCACCAGGTAGTCGGCGCCCCATGCCTCGGGCGGTTCGCCATCGCCGCAGTAGCCGTAGGCAGCGGTGATGGTGATCATGCCGGCAGCCTTGCCGGCCTGGATATCGCGCACGTCATCGCCAACGTACACGCAGCGCCCGGGCGCCACGCCGCTGACTTCGGCGGCATGCAGCAGCGGCGCGGGATGGGGCTTGGCATGCGCCGTGGTGTCGCCGCTAACCACGGCCGAGGCGCGCGGCGCCAGCCCGATGGCGGCGACCAGCGGCGCGGTGAAGCGCGTGATCTTGTTGGTGACGATACCCCACCGGATGCCGGCGGTTTCCAGCGCGTCCAGCACCTCGGCCATGCCGTCGAACAGGCGAGTATGCACTGCGATGTCGGCCTCGTAGTAATCGAGGAAGGTGTCGCGCAGGGCGGGGAACTCAGGGTCGGCCGGGCTCTTGCCGAAGGCGGCGCCAATCAGGCCGCGCGCGCCGTGCGAGGCCACCGGGCGGAGTTTCTCGTAGTCCACGGGCGGCCGGCCATGCTCGGTGACGAGCCGGTTCGCGGCTGCGGCCAGGTCGGGGGCGGTGTCGGCGAGCGTGCCGTCGAGATCAAAGAAGACTGCGTCGTAGGTGCGCATGTTCAGGCGGGCCGGCGAAATGCCATCATATAGTTCACATCGGTGTCCCGGCCCAGCGAGTAGACCTGGGTCAGCGGGTTGTAGGTCATGCCGCGCATCTCGACCAGCTCGAGTCCGGTGTTGCGGGCGTAGCGGGCAAGTTCGGACGGCGTGATGAACTTGTCGTAGTCATGCGTGCCGCGCGGCAGCATCTTGAGCACGTATTCGGCGCCGACCACGGCCAGCAGATAGGCCTTGAGGTTGCGGTTGATCGTGGAGCAGAACACATGGCCGCCCGGGCGTACCAGCGTGGCACAGGCGCGCAGGATCGATTGCGGGTCGGGCACGTGCTCCAGCATTTCCATGCAGGTCACCACATCGACGCTGGCGGGCATGCGCGCCGCCAGCGCTTCGGCGGCGATTTCTTCGTAGGTCACGGTCACGCCGGACTCCAGGCTGTGCAGGTCGGCGACCTTCAGTGCCTTGGTGGACAGGTCGATGCCGCGCACCGTGGCGCCGGTACGCGCCATGCTCTCCGCCAGGATGCCGCCGCCGCAGCCGATGTCGACCACGTCCTTGCCCTTGAGGCTGGCGATGCCGTCGATCCAGCCGAGCCGCAGGGGGTTGAGCTCGTGCAGCGGCTTGAACTCGCTTTCCGGATCCCACCAGCGATGGGCCAGCTCGCTGAACTTGTCGATTTCGCGCGCGTCGGCGTTCTTGCCGATCAAGGTGGTTTCAACGGTCGGATGGAGCGGGGAGGATATCTGCGTCATGGAGTTTGGCGCGCCACCAGGGCGGCAGCGTGAAGGCGGAGGGTATGCTGCGACTGTATCAAAAAAAAAGCCCAGCTTGCGCTGGGCTTTCTTTCATCGGAAAGGTTCCGATTAACGTGCGCTGCGGGTGCCGACCACTTCGACTTCCACGCGACGATTCGGCTGCTGGCAGGAGATTTGTGCCTTGCGATTGCCCTTGCACGACTTCGGGTCAACCTTCAGCTGACGCTTGCCCTTGCCTTCCGTGTAGACACGGTTGGCTTCCACGCCCTTGCTGACCAGATAGGCCTTGACGGCTTCAGCACGACGGATCGACAGGCGATCGTTGTACTTGTCCGAACCGAACGAGTCGGTGTGACCAACTGCGATAATCACTTCCAGGGTGATACCCGACAGCTTGGAGCTCAGGTCGTCCAGCTTGGCCTTGCCTTCCGGCTTCAGCACAGCCTTGTCGAAATCGAACAGGGTGTCAGCAGCGAAAGTGACCTTTTCGCTGGAAACAACCGGAGGAGCAACCGGTGCCACCGAGGGGGCAGCCGGAGCGACCGCCGGAGCCAGGGCGCCGTCGCACAGGGCGTTGGCGGTGGCCGGGGTCCACGAGCTGTCGCGCCAGCAGAGCTCGTTCGTGCCATTCTTCCACACGTACTCGCTCGTACCGTTGCCCCAGTTATCGTTCACAGCCTTCTTTTCGTAGGGGACGGACTGGGCTTGAGCGGATGCAGCCATTACTGCGGTAGCTGCAACGAGCGCGAGCTTGGCAAATTTTTTCATATTTCTCCTCTCAGGATGAGATCACCGCAGGGTTACTGCGAGCAAATGGACGGAAACTAGTCATACATTCTTCGGAGTATAACATTCTCGATGCGGTGTATGCTCCACTTCGAACAATGTCTGGCTCTTCGCTGGGGAATTGTGCCACAAGGGTCGTTTCCTAAGAAGTAAATATATTCGATTCCATCAATGGGTTTTAGGCCTGTGGTGTTTGTGCAACATGGCCCTTGCGATGCCCGCAAACCCTTGTCAGGCCGTGCTTGCAGGATTTTCGACTCGGCCTTGTGGGTGCTTTCCGGGCGCTGCCGAAGCCCCTGCCAAGGGGGGCGCCGCGGCTGCGGGAGAGGGCAGCCGCGCATGTTAGAATGTCACGTTGCCCACCTGTCAGACGCCGCTTCGGCGAATGGCGATTCACCTGGGTGCCTTCTGTTTAAATTCGCCGGATAACCCACGCCGCAATGGATCAATTCGCCAAAGAAACCCTTCCGGTCTCCCTCGAAGAGGAAATGCGCCGTTCCTATCTCGATTACGCCATGAGCGTGATCGTCGGGCGCGCGCTTCCCGATGTGCGGGATGGCTTGAAGCCGGTACACCGGCGTGTGCTCTATGCGATGCATGAGCTTAACAACGACTGGAACCGGCCATACAAGAAATCGGCCCGTATCGTAGGGGATGTGATTGGTAAGTATCACCCCCACGGCGACACTGCTGTATACGATACGATCGTGCGGATGGCGCAGAATTTCTCGCTGCGCTACATGCTGGTCGATGGCCAGGGTAACTTCGGTTCGGTGGACGGGGATAACGCGGCAGCCATGCGTTATACCGAAATCCGCCTGTCCAAGATTGCCCACGAGATGCTGCTCGATATCGATAAGGAAACTGTCGATTTMGGGCCGAATTATGACGGCTCCGAACATGAGCCGCTGATTCTGCCGGCACGCATTCCGAATCTGCTGATTAATGGTTCGTCGGGTATCGCAGTGGGTATGGCCACCAATATCCCGCCGCATAACCTTAACGAAGTGGTCGATGGCTGCCTGCATCTGCTGCGTAATCCGCAAGCTACGATTGACGAGCTGATCGAGCTGATTCCGGCGCCGGACTTCCCGACCGCCGGCATTATCTATGGCATCCAGGGCGTGCGCGAAGGCTACCGCACCGGACGCGGCCGCGTCGTCATGCGCGCCAAGACGCACTTCGAGGATATCGACCGTGGCCAGCGCCAGGCGATCATCGTCGACGAGCTGCCCTACCAGGTMAACAAGCGCACCCTGCTCGAGCGCATCGCCGAGCTGGTGACGGACAAGAAGGTCGAGGGCATCTCCGATATCCGCGACGAGTCCGACAAATCCGGCATGCGCGTGGTGATCGAGCTCAAGCGCAACGAAGTGCCGGAAGTCGTGCTTAACAATCTATATAAGCACACCCAGCTGCAGGACACCTTCGGCATGAACATGGTGGCGCTGGTCGATGGCCAGCCGCGCCTGCTGAACCTGCGCCAGATGCTGGATTGCTTCCTGTCGCACCGGCGCGAGGTCGTCACCCGCCGTACCGTGTTCGAGCTGCGCAAGGCGCGCGAGCGCGGCCACGTGCTGGAGGGCCTGGCGGTGGCTCTCGCCAACATCGATGAGTTCATTGCGATCATCAAGGCGGCGCCCACGCCCCCCATCGCCAAGCAAGGGCTGATGGCCAAGGCCTGGGATTCCAGCTTGGTGCGCGAAATGCTGGCACGCGCTGAAGGCGACACCGCGGGCGGCCGGGCGTCCTACCGCCCGGACGGCCTGCCGGCCATCTTCGGCATGCAAGCCGACGGGCTGTACCGCCTGTCCGACTCGCAAGCCCAGGAAATCCTGCAGATGCGCCTGCAGCGCCTCACGGGCCTGGAGCAGGACAAAATCGTCCAGGAATACCGCGATGTCATGGCGGTCATCTCCGACCTGCTCGACATCCTGTCGCGCCCGGAGCGCATCAGCACCATCATCACCGACGAGCTGACCGCCATCCGCGCCGAGTTCGGCGACCTGCGCCGCTCGCACATCGAGCTCAACGCGACCGAGCTCGATACCGAGGACCTGATCACCCCGCAGGACATGGTGGTGACCCTGTCGCACAGTGGCTATATGAAGAGCCAGCCGATTTCCGAGTACCGCGCACAAAAGCGCGGCGGCCGCGGCAAGCTGGCGACCACCACCAAGGAAGACGACTGGATCGACACGCTGTTCGTCGCCAACACGCACGACTACATCCTGTGCTTCTCGAACCGCGGCCGGCTGTACTGGCTGAAGGTGTACGAGGTGCCGCAGGGGTCTCGCAACTCGCGCGGCAGGCCGATCGTCAATATGTTCCCGCTGTCCGATGGCGAGAAGATCAACGTCATCCTGCCAGTGCGCCAGTTCGACGCCGAGCACTTCATCTTCATGAGCACCGCGCGCGGCACCGTCAAGAAGACGGCGCTGACCGAGTTCTCGAACCCGCGCAAGGCCGGCATCATCGCTGTCGACCTCGATGAGGGCGACTACCTGATCGGCGCTGCCGTCACCGACGGCCAGCACGACGTGATGCTGTTCTCGGATTCTGGCAAGGCCGTGCGCTTTGACGAAAACGACGTGCGTCCGATGGGCCGCCAGGCCCGCGGCGTGCGCGGCATGAATCTGGAAGAAAGCCAGACGGTGATCGCCATGCTGGTGGCCCCGGCCGAGACCAGCGAGCAGGCCGTCGCAGTGGGCAGTGTGCTGACCGCCACCGAAAACGGCTACGGCAAGCGCACCCCGATCGCCGAGTACACTCKACACGGTCGTGGCACCAAGGGCATGATTGCGATCCAGACKAGCKAGCGCAACGGCCGGGTAGTGGCTGCCGCGCTGGTGTCGCCGGAGGACGAGATCATGTTGATCACGACCGGCGGCGTGCTGATCCGTACACGTGTGTCTGAAATCCGCGAGATGGGSCGYGCMACGCARGGCRTGACCCTGATCAACGTGGACGAGGGCACCAAGCTGTCCGGCCTGCAGCGAATCGTCGAAAGCGACGCCGACAACGGTGTGGCGGGCGACGAACTCGAAGAAGGGGCTGACGCGGTGGATGCGGCGGCTCCGGCTGCCGACGGTGAGCAGGCAGGTGCGCAGGACGGCACCGGTGCCGGCACGCCTGATACAGGGTCAAATTCGTAAGTTGTTGCAACATTGAMCCGTTATCCGGAACTCGATTGCCGGCTGCGGGACTAAAACGGACATATTTACAAGGGAGTCACAATGCTCAAAACCTATCGACGTATCGCTGTTCTGGCTGCCTTCGTACCGGCCATGATGTTGGCCAACGCGGCGCATGCCCAGGACGCCGACAAGACCTCTGCCATCAAGGAACTGCTGACCGTGATGCAAGCCGACCAGGCCGTCAAGGGCCAGGCCGAGAACTGGCAGCAAGGCGCCAAGCAGGAAGCGCCCATGGTCCTGGAGCAGGTGCTGGTCGAGAACAAGACGCTCAACGACAAGCAAAAGCAGGCTGCTGTCGAGAAGCTCAAGAAGAATGGCGCGGTGCAGCGCATGGTCGATGGCGCCGGCACGGCGTTCACCACCGATGGCTTCAAGAGCGATGCCATGAAGGCCCACTACGACGCCTTCGGCAAGTACTACAGCGCCCAGGAAATCAAGGACCTGACCACGTTCCTGAAGTCGCCGACCGGGCAGAAGTTCATGGCTAACCAAGGCAAGGCGACCCAGGAAATCTGGGGCTCGATGATGCAAAAGTACGGCCCGCAAGTCGGCAAGTCGATGCGCGACGCCGCCGAGAAGGAAATCGCCGCCGCGGCGAAGTAATTCGCCGGCGGGCAGGCTGGGCGGGCGGGGCGCTGTCCTCGCCGCCCCAATCTGGCGCGGGTTTGATGGATAATGGCTGCTTGGGTAATACCGGCAGCCATTTTTCATTTCCATCCCGATCCATGAACGAACCCCAGAATCCAGCACTTGCCGCCATGATGCAGCGCGCCGTGGCAGAGCGTGTCTATAACTTCTCGCCCGGCCCGGCGGCCCTGCCGACCGAAGTGCTGCTGCAGGCAGCCGACGAGATGCTGTCATGGCACGGATCCGGCGTCTCGGTGATGGAAATGAGCCACCGCAGCCGCGAGTTCGAGAGCATCCAGGCCGAGGCGCTGGCCAATCTGCGCGAGCTGCTGCAGGTGCCGAAGAACTTCCGCATCTTGTTCCTGCAGGGCGGTGCCATCGGCGAGAACGGCATCGTGCCGCTGAACCTGATACGCCGCGTGGACGCGGATCGTCCCAAGGCGGATTTCGTCGTCACCGGCACCTGGTCAGTCAAGTCCGAGCAGGAAGCGCGCCGCTACGGCGAGGTGAATATCGCTGCCACCAGCACCGCGCAAAAGTTCGCCCGCATCCCGGATGTGGCTGACTGGAAGCTGTCGGACGATGCTGCCTACGTGCACCTGTGCACCAACGAAACCATCGTTGGCGTGGAGTTCCAGGACGTGCCCGACATCGGCCAGCACCGCGACGGCGGGCCGGTCGTGGTCGCCGACGTCTCCAGCCACATCCTGTCGCGCCCGGTTGACTGGTCGCGCGTGCAGGTAGCCTACGGCGGCGCGCAAAAGAACATCGGGCCGGCTGGCCTGACCATCGTGATCGTGCGCGAAGACCTGCTGGGCCATGCGCATCCCCTGTGCCCGTCCGCCTTCAACTGGCGCCTGGTGGCCGAGCATGACTCGATGTACAACACGCCGCCGACCTATTCGATCTATATCGCCGGGCTGGTCTTCAAGTGGCTCAAGGCGCAGGGTGGGGTAGGCGCCATCGAGCAACGCAATATCGCCAAGTCGCACGCGCTGTACGAGTTCCTCGACCAGAGCGCGTTCTACCGCAACGAGATCGATCCTGGCAGCCGCTCGCGCATGAACGTGCCGTTCTTCCTGGCCGACGAATCCCGCAACGACGCCTTCCTGGCAGGTGCGCGCGCCAATGGCCTGGTGCAGTTGAAGGGCCATAAGTCGGTCGGCGGCATGCGCGCCAGCCTCTACAACGCCATGCCGATCGAGGGCGTTGCCGCCCTGATCGAGTACATGCGCGAGTTCGAGCGGACCGCGGCCTGATCCTTTGTTCGCCGCGGCATCGTTTGGCGGTGCCGATTCGGTTTTTTTCCAGGGCCATTTCCACTGCCGTTGGCACTGCGCAATGGTGTGGCGTAGCGGATTCATACAATGACAAATCAAGACAAGCAAGGTGCGCAGGGGGAGGCGCTGCAGGACAATGGCGCGGCCGAAAAGGCGCTGGGCGTCGAGCTGACGCCGCTGCGCGAGCAGATCGACACGCTCGACCGCGAACTGCTGGCGATGCTGAACCGCCGCGCGCAACTCGCCCTCGATGTGGGCGAGGTCAAGAAGAAGTACGGCGCGCCGGTGTTCCGTCCCGAGCGCGAGCTGCAGGTCATTCGCAAGGTGCAGGGGGCCAACCCCGGCCCCCTGCTAGACGACAGCGTGGCGGCAATCTGGCGTGAAGTGATGTCGGCCTGCCGCGGGCTGGAGAAGCCGCTCGAGGTGGCCTTCCTCGGCCCGGCGGGCACCTTCTCCGAGCAGGCGCTGTACGCGCACTTTGGCCACGAAGTCAGCGGCGTACCCTGCCCCAGCATTGACGAGGTGTTCCGCGCGGTGGAAGCCGGTACTGTTGAGTACGGCGTGGTGCCGGTGGAGAATTCCACCGAGGGCGCGGTCTCGCGCACGCTGGACCTGTTCCTGCAGACCTCGCTGAAGATCAGTGGCGAGATCGCGCTGAAGGTGCACCACAACCTGATGGCGTCGTCGCCCGATATGAAGGGCGTGACCGTGGTGCGCGCGCACGCGCAGGCGCTGGCGCAGTGCCAGCACTGGCTCACGGCCAACTACCCGCACCTGGAGCGCCAGGCGGTGTCGAGCAATGCGGAAGCGGCACGCATGGCCAGCGAGGATCCCACTGTTGCGGCCATCGCCGGCGAGTCGGCGGCCAATCGCTACCACCTGCATCTGGTGCGCACGCACATCCAGGATGATCCGCACAACCGCACGCGCTTCGCCGTGATCGGCCGCTACGAGACCGAGCCCTCCGGCAGCGACCAGACCTCGATGATCCGAATGAACATGGCAGAGCAGGGCAAGCAGTTCGGTCCCGAGTATGTGCGGGCGATTTCCCCGTACGTGGCTGGCAAGCCGATTTCCGAAGTGGCGCGCGAGTTTGGCCTGGACGAGTCCACCATCGTCAAGCTGGCGTCGAACGAGAATCCGCTCGGCATGCCCGAATCGGCCCGGACCGCCATCGCTGCCGCCGTGGCTGACCTGGGCCGTTATCCGGACGCAAATGGCTTCGCTTTGAAGGGCGCGCTGTCGGCCCGCTTCGACGTGCCGGCCGACTGGCTCACGTTGGGCAACGGCAGCAACGACATCCTGGAAATCGCGGCGCATGCGCTGGTCAAGCCGGGCGAGTCGATCGTCTATGCCGAGCACTCTTTCGCGGTGTACGCGCTGGCCACGCAGGAAGTCGGCGCACGCGCCCTCGAGGTCAGGGCGCACGACTACGGCCACGATCTCGACGCCATGGCCGCGGCCATCGCTCTGGACACGCGCCTGGTCTTTATCGCCAACCCCAACAACCCGACCGGCACCTTCCTGCCGGCCGCAGGGATCGAGGCCTTCCTGGCCAAGGTGCCGGCCGATGTCGTGGTGGTGCTGGACGAGGCCTACAACGAATACCTGGACGACGCGCAGCAGTACGATTCGATCGCGTGGGTCCGCAAGTATCCCAACCTGCTGGTATCTCGCACCTTCTCCAAGGCCTACGGCCTGGCCGGGCTKCGCATTGGCTACGCCGTGGCGCAGCCCGCGCTGACCGATCTGCTCAACCGCATCCGCCAGCCCTTCAATGTCAACAGCCTGGCCCAGGCAGCGGCAGTGGCGGCGCTGGGCGATGTGGCCTTCCTGCAGCGTAGCGCCGAGCTAAACCGTGCCGGCAAGGCGCAACTGGTGGCGGCGTTCGAGCGGCTCGGCCTGCAGTACGTGCCGTCCTCGGGCAATTTCGTGCTGGTGCGCGTGGGCCAGGACGATGGCGCCGGCGCGCGCGTCAACCTGGCGCTGCTCAAGCAGGGCGTGATCGTGCGGCCGGTGGGCAATTACAACCTGCCGCAATGGCTGCGCATCACTATCGGCCTGCCTGAGGAAAACGCGGCGTTTATCGTGGCGCTGGAAAAGGCCCTCAAGTAAGCGCTGCTGCAAGCAATGCCCCGGCCCTTCGCGGGCCGGCGCCATGCAAGCTTGCGCAAAGGCGCAATGCCGGCGCCGCCCCCCGGCGGAGAAGTTACAATATCGGATTCCCGAACTTCCTCGCCTGGCAGCGTATCCCCGTGACCGTTCCTGCGTCCGCTCCATTTTTTCCCCGTGTCGTCATTGTCGGCGTCGGCCTGATCGGCGGCTCGCTGGCACTCGCGCTCAAGCGCGCGGGTGCGGTCGGCACGGTGGTCGGCGTCGGCCGCTCGCAAGCTTCGCTCGAGCGTGCGCTCAAGCTGGGGGTGATCGACGAGGCGGCCACGCTGGAAGACGCCGCCAAGGGCGCCAGCATGATCGTGCTGTGCGCGCCGGTGGCGCAGACCTTTGCGCTGCTCCATGCACTTGAGCCGCATCTGGAGCCAGCTACGATCATCACGGATGCCGGCAGCACCAAGGCCGACGTCATCATGGCGGCCAAGACTGCGCTGGGCGACAAGGCGGCCCAGTTCGTGCCAGCCCATCCAATTGCCGGGCGCGAGCTGCATGGCGTGGAAGCGGCGCTGGACGATCTCTATGTTGGCAAGAAAGTCGTGCTGTGCCCGCTGCAGGAAAATTCCCGCATTGATGTAGTGGCCGTGCGCGCCATGTGGGAGACCGCGGGCGCCCAGTGCAGCGTGATGTCGGCCGTGCAGCACGATGCCGTATTTGCCGCCGTCAGCCATTTGCCGCACCTGCTGTCCTATGCGCTGGTGGCCCAGGTGGCCAATGCCGAAGACGCGGCGCTCAAGCTCGATTTCGCCGGCGGCGGCTTCCGGGATTTCACCCGGATCGCGGCGTCGTCGCCGGAGATGTGGCGCGATATCTGCGTTGGCAACCGCGAGGCGATGTTGAGCGAGCTCAACACCTACCAGGCCATGCTGGCGCATCTGAAGACCCTGATCGAAAACAGCAACGGCGAAGGCCTGGAGCGTATTTTCCAGCGCGCTAGCCAGGTGCGGCAGCAATGGGGCGCGCAGCGCGCGCCGGCTGTCAACGCCGAGCCCTGATCGCCGCGCAACCCGGCGCAACACGAACGCCACGTCACCAACGAAAGCGGTGCGCCTTTCATCGAAAGCTGCCCGCCAACTAGCATGCAAACCATGGAACATCTCACGCTCGGCCCCTTCACTCGCGCTTCTGGCACGGTTCGCCTGCCGGGTTCCAAGAGCATCTCGAACCGGGTCCTGTTGCTGGCGGCGCTGGCCGAGGGCGAGACCCGCGTGTGCGACCTGCTCGACTCGGACGACACGCGCGTGATGCTGCAGGCGCTGCGTACGCTGGGCGTGGAATGGCGCCATGAGGATGGCGCTTGCGTGGTGCGCGGCGTGGGCGGCAAATTCCCCAATAAGGCCGCCGAGCTGTTCATGGGCAATGCGGGCACGGCCATCCGCCCGCTGACCGCGGCACTGGCGCTGCAGGGCGGAAGCTACAAGCTGTCCGGCGTGCCGCGCATGCATGAGCGGCCGATCGGCGATCTGGTCGATGGTCTGCGCCAGATTGGCGCGAGCGTCGCCTACCTTGGCACCGAGGGCTATCCGCCCTTGCAGATTTCTCCCGCGCGGATTCGCATCGATGCGCCGATCCGCGTGCGCGGCGACGTGTCCAGCCAGTTCCTGACGGCGCTGCTGATGGCCTTGCCGCTGGCCGATGCGCCTGGCGACACCATCGAGATCGAAGTGGTGGGCGAGCTGATTTCCAAGCCCTACGTGGAGATCACGCTCAACCTGCTGGCGCGCTTTGGCATCGAGATCCGGCGCGAGGGCTGGTCACGCTTCATCCTGCCGGCTCGCGCGGCATACCGCTCGCCGGGCGAGATTTTTGTCGAGGGCGACGCGTCCTCGGCCTCCTACTTCCTGGCTGCGGGCGCCATCGGCGGCGGCCCGCTGCGGGTGGAGGGCGTGGGCATGGCCAGCATCCAGGGCGACGTCAAGTTTGCCGAGGCGCTTAACCGCATGGGCGCCAACGTGATGGCCGGCGCCAACTGGATCGAGGTCCGCGGCACCGAGCGCGAMGATGGCCGCTTGCATGGCATCGAGCTGGACTGCAACCATATTCCGGACGCTGCCATGACCCTGGCGGTGGCGGCCCTGTTCGCCGAGGGGCCCACCACGCTGACCAATATCGCCAGCTGGCGGGTCAAGGAAACCGACCGCATCAGCGCCATGGCTACCGAGTTGCGCAAGCTGGGCGTCGAGGTGGAGGAGGGTGCGGATTACCTGAAGGTGACGCCGCCGGCCCAATCCGCCTGGCAGACCCCGGCCGCCGGCATCGATACTTACGATGACCACCGCATGGCAATGTGCTTTTCGCTGGCCGCGTTCGGTCCGCTGCCGGTGCGCATCAACGAGCCTGGCTGTGTGCTAATGATTCTCAATTGATTTAAGAAATCAATATTTTGTTCTGTCTTAATAAACAATGACTATCGTCGACGTCATCACCATCGACGGGCCCACCGCATCGGGGAAGGGCACCGTAGCGCACAAGGTGGCCGACGCGCTCAGCTTCCATTTACTGGACAGCGGTGCGTTGTACCGCCTGGTGGCGCTCGCCAGCGAGCGTGCGGGCATCGACATGCAGGATGTGGAGGGGTTGGCCAGCCTGGCTACCCGCCTCGATGTGAAGTTCGGGCCCGACCGTGTCTGGCTGCGCGGCGAGGAGGTCAGCCTGGCCATCCGCGCGGAAGCCACCGGCAACCGTGCTTCTGCGATCGCCGTCCACCAGCCGGTGCGCGACGCCCTGACGGCGCTGCAGCGCGGTTTTCGCAAGCTGCCGGGCCTGGTTGCCGACGGCCGCGACATGGGCACCGTGATTTTCCCGGACGCCCGGCTGAAGGTGTTCCTGACGGCAAGTGTCGAGGCGCGCGCTCGCAGGCGCTATAAACAATTGATTGATAAGGGAATTTCTGCTAATATCGAAGACCTTTTGCGAGACCTTGAGTCGCGCGACCAGCGGGATCGCTCCCGCGCGGCCGCGCCGCTGCGTCCCGCAGAGGATGCGCACTTGCTCGATACCTCCGACATGACGGTGGATCAGGCGGTGGCGCAGGTGCTGCAATGGTATGGCGCGCCGGGTTCCTGACCCGCGYCAGTCCAGCCGCCGCAACACCGAAGTGCCGGCAGAGCCTGCAAGCGCAGATCCGCCGGTGTTGTTCAACCTGACCCCGCTGCCCGGTGCAGACTGAGCGCGATCCACGCGCCGGCCCGAGTACTGCGGATTGATACTCAAGTTTATGTCCGACCTGCAAACTAACGAATCCTTTGCCGCACTGTTCGAGGAATCCGTCGCCCGCTCCAATATGAAGGCTGGCGAAGTGATTTCCGCTGAAGTCGTGCGCATCGACCACAATTTCGTGGTCGTCAACGCCGGCCTCAAATCGGAAGCCTTTGTGCCGGTGGAGGAGTTCCTGAACGACCAGGGCGAACTCGAAGTGCAGGCCGGCGACTACGTCTCCGTGGCCATCGACGCGCTCGAGAACGGCTATGGCGACACCATCCTCTCCCGCGACAAGGCCAAGCGCCTGGCATCGTGGCTGAACCTCGAGAAGGCGCTGGAAGACGGCGAAATCATCTCGGGCACGGTCACGGGCAAGGTCAAGGGCGGCCTGACCGTCATGGTCAACGGCATCCGCGCGTTCCTGCCGGGCTCGCTGGTCGACGTGCGTCCGATCAAGGACACCACGCCGTACGAAGGCAAGACCCTGGAATTCAAGGTCATCAAGCTGGACCGCAAGCGCAACAACGTGGTGCTGTCGCGCCGCGCCGTTGTGGAAGCGACCCTGGGCGAAGAGCGCCAGAAGCTGATGGAAACCCTGAAGGAAGGCGCCATCGTCAACGGTATCGTCAAGAACATCACGGACTACGGCGCATTCGTGGACCTGGGTGGCATCGACGGCCTGCTGCACATCACCGACCTGGCATGGCGTCGTGTGCGTCACCCGAGCGAAGTGCTGTCGGTTGGCCAGGAAATCACCGCCAAGATCCTCAAGTTCGACCAAGAGAAGAACCGCGTCTCGCTGGGCGTGAAGCAACTGGGCGAAGATCCGTGGGTCGGCATCTCGCGTCGTTACCCGCAAAGCACCCGCCTGTTCGGCAAGGTGACCAACCTGACCGACTACGGCGCATTCGTTGAAATCGAAGCCGGCATCGAAGGCCTGGTCCACGTTTCCGAAATGGACTGGACCAACAAGAACGTCGCTCCGTCGAAGGTTGTCCAGCTGGGCGACGAAGTCGAAGTCATGGTCCTGGATATCGACGAAGACAAGCGTCGTATCAGCCTGGGCATGAAGCAATGCAAGGCCAATCCGTGGGACGATTTCAGCCGTAACCACAAGAAGGGCGACAAGCTGGGCGGCCAGATCAAGTCGATCACCGACTTCGGCGTGTTCATCGGCCTGCCCGGTGGCATCGACGGCCTGGTGCACCTGTCCGACCTGTCCTGGCAAGAAACCGGCGAAGAAGCCGTGCGCAAGTACAAGAAGGGCGACGAAGTGGAAGCCGTGGTTCTGGGCATCGACGTCGACAAGGAACGCATCTCGCTGGGTATCAAGCAGCTGTCGGGCGACCCGTTCAACAACTTCATCTCGGCTAACGACAAGGGTTCCCTGGTCAACGGCACGATCAAGACTGTTGATGCCAAGGGCGCTGTCGTGCAACTGGCTGATGACGTCGAAGGCTACCTGCGCGCATCCGAAATCTCGGCTGACCGCGTGGAAGATGCTCGCAACGTGCTGAAGKAAGGCGAACAAATCACCGCCCTGGTGGTGAACGTCGACCGCAAGTCGCGCAACATCAACCTGTCGATCAAGGCCAAGGACAACGTCGAGCAGCAAGAAGCCATGCAAAAGTTCGCTGCCGACACCGGCACGGCTGGCACGACCAACCTGGGCGCGCTGCTGAAGGCCAAGCTCGGCCAGGACAACCAGTAAGCATTGGTTCTTACGCCTGCTAGCGGATGCCCATGACCAAGTCCGAGCTTGTCGAAAAACTGGCTGCCCGGTTCCCGCAGCTGTTGCTGCGGGATGCGGACATCTCGGTGAAGACGATCCTCGACGCAATGTCCGAAGCGCTGGCTGATGGCCACCGCATCGAGATTCGCGGATTCGGCAGTTTTGGTCTGAACCGGCGTCCGCCGCGCGTGGGACGCAACCCCAAGTCCGGCGAACGTGTGCTGGTGCCCGAGAAACGGGTGCCGCACTTCAAGGCGGGCAAGGAGTTGCGTGAACGAGTCGATCGCAGCCCGGCGCTRCCGCAGGCAGGAAGCGGCGGCACTGGCGCCAATGCCAACGGAAGTCACGTTGGCAACGGCAATGCGAATGGCAGCACCCATGGTGGCAGTAATGGCCATGGCGCTGCCGCTGGTGCGGGTCATGTGACCGCGCCTGGCCAGGCGAAGCCGGCAGCCGCTGCCGGCAACGCCTTGCATGATGATGGCGGGCTGAAGCTGGCCCAGTCCTGAATCCGCTGCGTCTGGCTCGTGATGTGCCTGGATAGTCAAAAAAGCGCCCCTTATCGGGGCGCTTTTTCATTGTGCGAGCATACAAGACGTTACCGTTGGCGCGAGGCGATTCCGCTACAATGCCGGGAATCCACCGAGGGGGCGCCGCCCGCCGGCGTCCGCATCACCGGAGTCCGATTCATCCCATCTGCCGCATGAAGCCCGCATGAAACTTGTCGCCTGGATCATACGCATCGTCCTGTTCGCGCTGCTGTTCGTGCTGGCGCTGCGCAATACCGCCGACGTCTCGCTGCAGCTCTTTTTTGATGCCGTATGGCGCGCGCCGCTGATCCTGATCTTGCTGGCCGCGTTCGGGCTGGGCATCCTCGCCGCGCTCGCCGCGCTGGCGCCTGTGCTGATGCGACAGCGCATGGAGGCGGGCCGGCTGCGGCGTGCGCTGGGCGAGGCGCGCAGCCAGTCGGCGGAAAGTGCGCGCGACCCACAGGCCGCGGCAGGTTCCGGCATTCCTTACAACGTAGTTGGCCCGAAAGTCTGACCCATGATTTTTGAAACCTGGTGGCTGCTGGCGCTGCCGCTCATCTTCGGCCTCGGCTGGATGGCTGCCCGCTTCGATGCGCGCCAGCTGATGAGCGAGCAGGGCGCGCTGCCGCGCTCCTATTTCAAGGGGMTGAATTTCCTGCTCAACGAGCAGCCCGACCAAGCCATCGACGCGTTTATCGAGGTGGTGCGCCTGGACCCCGAGACCACAGAGCTGCACTTTGCACTCGGCGCTTTGTTCCGCCGGCGTGGTGAAACCGAACGCGCCATCCGCGTGCACCAGAACCTGGCTAGCCGCCAGGATCTTCCCGATGCCGAGCGCGAGCACGCGCTTTATGAACTGGGCCAGGATTTCCTGCGCGCCGGCCTGCTTGACCGCGCGGAGGAATCGCTGCGCCGGCTGATGTCAGGGCCGTATGCGGCCCCGGCCAAGCATGTGCTTCTGGAGCTCTACGAAGTCGAGAAAGAGTGGAAGAAAGCCATCGACGCGGCACGCGAGCTGCAGCCGCTGGAGCAGAAGGACTACAGTGTGCAGATCGCGCAGTTCTGCTGCGAACTGGCGCAGGACGCGCTGCAGCGCAAGCAGCCCGATGACGCCATCGGCTGGCTGCAGCAGGCCGCCAAGGAAAACCCCGCCAATGTGCGTGCGCCGATGCTGCTGGGCGATGTGGCCATGGCCGCGGGCGACGCGCAAGGCGCGCTTGGCCACTGGCTGGGCATCGAGAAGCAGGATGCGTCTTACCTGCCGCTGGTGGCGGATCGCGTGGTCAAGGCGTACCGCCAGCTCGGCGACAATGGCCGGGCGCTGGAGTGGCTGCGCGGCCTGCTGAAGACGAACCTGGCTGCCGAGTTGCTCGATAGTGCCTATCGCGCCGAGCTGGAACAGCATGGCGCGCATGCCGCGGCCGTGCTGATGCGCGAGCAATTGCGCCGGCAGCCGTCGTTGCAGGCCTTGACCAAGTATTTTGAGGCGCAGGCCGCCGAGGTTGCGCAAGCCAGCGTGGCTGTCACGGCCGATGCGGCCGATGTGGCTGACGCGGCTGATGGCGATCCGGCGGGCTCCGCCCAAGATATCGAACATGAGCAGGAGGTGTCGGCGATTCGCGACCTGCTGCAGCACCGCACACGTAACCTGGCGCGCTATACCTGCCGCGAGTGCGGTTTCCGCGCCCGGTTGTTCTATTGGCAGTGCCCTGGCTGCAACCGCTGGGAAACCTACGCACCGCGCCGTTCCGAGGCGCTCGGCTGATGCTGGCGCCGATGTCGATGTTGTTGCTTTAGCGTCGCACGCCAATCCCTATCTGGAGTACAAGTTATGAAAGTCACCATTATCGGCAGCGGCTACGTCGGTCTAGTGACCGGGGCCTGCCTGGCCGAACTGGGCAACGATGTGTTCTGCCTGGACGTCGACGAACGCAAGATCGCGATGCTCAATGCCGGCGGCGTGCCAATCTATGAACCGGGCTTGAAAGAGCTGATCCAGCGTAATCGCGAGGCTGGCCGGCTGACGTTTTCCACCGATGTGGCGGCCAGCGTGGAGCATGCCGATGTGCAGTTCATCGCCGTCGGCACGCCGCCCGACGAGGATGGCTCTGCCGACCTGCAATATGTACTGGCGGCTGCCCGCAATATCGGCAAGTACATGACCGGCTTCAAGGTGGTGGTGGACAAGTCCACCGTGCCGGTCGGCACCGGCGATCGTGTCGCCGAAGCCATTCGTGAAGAGCTGGCCGCGCGCGGCCTCGAGGACCTGCAGTTCTCGGTGGTCTCTAATCCGGAATTCCTGAAGGAAGGCGCCGCGGTGGAGGACTTCATGCGTCCCGACCGTATCGTGCTGGGCTGCAACGCCGACGTGGCAGGCCGGCATGCCAAGGCGATCATGCGCCAGCTCTACGCGCCCTTCAACCGCAATCACGAGCGTACGTTCTATATGGACGTGCGCTCGGCCGAGTTCACCAAATACGCGGCCAACTCGATGTTGGCCACGCGCATCTCGTTCATGAACGAGCTGGCGAACCTGGCCGATGAAGTCGGTGCCGATATCGAGCTGGTCCGCATGGGCATCGGTTCCGATCCGCGCATCGGCTATAGTTTCCTGTACGCCGGTGCTGGCTACGGCGGCTCGTGTTTCCCCAAGGATGTGCAGGCGCTGATGCGCACCGCCAGCGCGCATGGCAAGCCCATGCGCGTGCTGGAAGCGGTGGAAGCGGTCAACGACGCGCAAAAGCAGGTGCTGGCCGACAAGGTCGTGCGCCGCTTCGGCGAGGATCTCACCGGGCGCACCTTTGCGATCTGGGGCTTGGCATTCAAGCCCAATACCGACGACATGCGCGAAGCGCCGTCGCGGGTGCTGGCGCAAGCGCTGGTGTCGCGCGGCGCCTCGCTGCACGTGCATGATCCGATCTCGATGGCCGAGGCCAAGCATGCGCTGGCCCTCGATCTCGCACACATCGACGGTGGTTTTGCACGCGTGCATTTCAGCGACGCGCAGATGGACACGCTCGACGGTGCCGATGCCCTGGTCATCGTCACAGAATGGAAGGTGTTCCGCAGCCCGGATTTCAACCAGATCAAGCGCCGCCTGAAGGCTCCCGTCATCTTCGACGGACGCAATCTGTACGAGCCCGAAGCCATGCAGG
>NZ_JBFTSF010000264.1:0-10983 GCF_056399905.1 Cupriavidus sp. 01L46 | reverse complement strand
CTTGATGGCTGGCTGGATGGCCCAGTCTGACTATCGTGACGGCTGCCCGATCTCCACCATCCTGCTGGAAATCGCCCCGGAAGCCGAGGRCGTGGCAGCAGCAGGCAACGCGGCCTTTGCCGCATGGGAAGCCGTGCTGGCGGATGCCTTCGCGGCGCGCGGAATCCCGGGGGTACGCGCCACCGAGCTCGCCGGCCTGGTGATCTGCGGCTGGCAAGGGGCACTGACGCTTGCCAAAGTCGCCAGGAGTGGCCAGCCGATCCGGCGTGCAGTGGATGAACTGGCGCGACAACTCGACGCCGAGCCGCGGAACATCGCCCAGGGCCAGCCCGGCTGATACCGCCTGCGGGCTCGGTCCGGCAGCCCCCAAGCGCCACCCCATGACAACTGATGTCTGACAACAAAAAATACGTTATTAGCCCTCTCTGCGCCAGGCTGCCAGCTGGGATCGGCATCGAAGCCCCTTGATTCATGACCGTGCCCGCGAAAGAAAGCCACGCCGTTGGACTTCGGTAAAGTTGTTATACAACTTGAAGGAAGAAAGTACACCAACGCACGACCGCGAGTCAGGCCCCCTCGAAAATTCGGCGCCGGGCATTCTCGATATGCCGTCGCATCGCGATCGAGGCTTGAGTCGGCGACCGCTGCACGATCGCCTCGATGATCGCCAGATGCTCCGCCTGGACCTGCTCGAAGCGCGTGGGATTGCGCGTCTGCCCCAGGTTACGGGCCAGTTCCATGCACTGGCGAATCGGGCCGAGCGCATGCTCGACCGTGGGCACGAAGAAAGGATTGTGAGATGCCCGCGCAATGGCCAGGTGCAACTGCAGATCCTCCTCCACGCCCGATGTTTCGCTTTCCTGCGTGCGGTCCAGCGCGGCGTAGGCGGCGCGAATGGCGTCGATGTCCGCATCGGTGCGCATCTGCGCTGAAAGCTCAGCCACGCCGACTTCCACACAAAGGCGGAACGCGTAGTAATGCTCGATATCGGCGATGCTGGATATCTGGGGGGTGACCGGCTGCCCGCGCACCGGCATGCGCTGGATATAGCTTCCGGATCCTCGCCGCGAGACCACGATGCCTTCGGATCGCAAGCGCGACAGGGCCTCCCGCACGGTTGTCCGCGATACCGCATAACGGCCGGCCAGATCGGCTTCCGTCGGTAGCTTCTGGTCCGCGGAAAACTCTCCCCGCAGGATCGCTCCGATGATCAGCTTGCAAACCTGCTCCGAAAGACTGGTGCTGTCGGTTGCCGTCAATACCAATTCGTCCACACCTCGCTCCTGCTGCTTCGCCGGTTGGCCGGCGCATGGATTGTTGCGCAAGCTGTCAGACTAACATACTGCATGCCGGGTCCATCAACAGTTCCTCACGCCAATTCACTTTATAAATATGGCTATTAAGCCATCTTACGTCAGGGGTAAACCCGATTTCTCCATGGTTGTCGTTGACAAGACTTTGAAATCCTAAGAAAGTTGTCCTACTTTATATTCACTTGTCGTACAAATAACTCTAGCCTATGTTGTATGACATCCCATAAATAGCTGCAAGACCGGCTTAGCTGGCACGCGCGATGGGATCGGAGCGCGAACGCTCCATACGCCAGGCCAAACCAAACAAGACGGAGATTTCATATCGTGACCAAGATTGCATTAAGCGGCGCCGGTGGCCAGTTGGGCACCGTGCTGCGGACCGCCCTGCTGGCGCGAGGCTATAGCCTGCGTTCGTCGGGCAACTCGCAGTCGCTCGCACCGGTCGCCGAGGGCGAAGAGGTAATGCGTGGCGACTTGCGCGACCCAGCCGTGGTCGACCGCCTGCTGGACGGTGTCGACGTGTTGATCCACATGGCTGGCACGAGTGTCGAGCGCCCCCTGCCGGAGATCATCGACAACAACCTGCGGGCACTCGTCGAGGTCTATGAGGGCGCGCGGCGCCAGAAAGTCGGCCGCATCGTGTTCGCCAGCTCCAATCACACGATCGGCATGTATCCGGTGGACCAACAGCTCTCGACCGACTGCGAGTTTCGCCCGGATGGCTTTTACGGTTTGAGCAAGATGTGGGGCGAAGGGCTTGCCCGTCTCTACTGGGACAAGCACGGCATCGAGAGCGTCTGCGTGCGCATCGGCAGCTGCGTGGAAAAACCGCAAGCGGCAGTTTCGCGAGCATCGATTTCACGCCGGAGGCGCAGCGGCATGGCGGCGCGCACAGGTAGCGCGTAAGCCAAGCGGCTTGATTTCTACCTGATCCGATACCCCCCTGATATCCCCCCGCCGAGGATCCCTGGCCGCTCTCTTTAGCCGCCTGACCTGCGTGGATTGGTGCTGGGGCCAACCAGGATCGAGAACGACATGGAGCGGCACACGGCTTTGCCGCGAATCCATAAATACAAGGAGACATGATGAAACACATAAAGGGCATGCGCTGGTGGATGGTCAGCCTGGTCACGATGGGCCTGATCGTCAACTACCTGGCGCGCAATACGCTATCCGTTGCCGCACCGACGATGATGTCGGAGCTGCATATGACGACCCAGCAGTACTCCTATGTGGTCGTGGCCTGGCAGGTCTGCTACGCCATGATGCAGCCGGTCGCGGGCCTGGTACTGGACGCCATCGGCACCAAGATCGGCTTTGGGATCTTTGCGCTGGCGTGGTCGCTGGCATGCGCCGCCGCCGCATTGGCCTCGGGCTGGCAAGGCCTGGCGTTCTTTCGCGGCTTGCTTGGCCTGGCCGAAGCCGCCGGCATACCCGGTGGCGTAAAGGCGACGACGGAATGGTTCCCCGCCAAGGAACGCTCGATCGCCATCGGCTGGTTCAACATCGGCTCGTCGATCGGCGCCCTGTGCGCCCCGCCGCTGGTCGTGTGGACGATCCTGAACGGCGGCTGGCAACGGGCCTTCATCATCGTCGGCGCGCTGGGCGTGGCATGGACCGTGCTGTGGATGCTCTGCTACAAGCATCCGAAGAATCAGCAGCACCTGTCGGAGCAGGAACGCGAGTACATCCTTGCCGGCCAGGAGGCACAGCACAAGGATGCCAACGTGGCCAAGGCTAGCTGGCTCGAGATCATGCGCAGCCGGAATTTCTGGTCGATCGCGATCCCCCGCTTCCTGTCGGAGCCGGCCTGGCAGACCTTCAACGCCTGGATACCGCTTTACATGGCAACCGAGCGCCATATGAACATCAAGGAGATCGCGATGTTCGCATGGCTGCCCTTCCTTGCCGCCGACATCGGCTGCGTGCTGGGGGGCTATCTCAGCCCGTGGTTCCACAAGCACCTCAAGGTGTCGCTGTTTACCTCGCGCAAGCTGGTCATGCTGGTCGGCTGCCTGGCGATGATCGGTCCGGCCTGCGTTGGCCTGGTGGACAGCCCGTACAGCGCCATCGCACTGTTGTGCGTCGGCGGCTTCGCCCACCAGACCTTGTCGGGCGCGCTCTACTCGATCACGTCCGACGCGTTCGGCAAGAACGAAGTGGCGACAGCCACCGGCCTGGCCGGCATGAGCGGCTACCTGGGCGCCACCCTGTTCACGCTGCTGTTCGGCATCGCCGTCACGCATATCGGCTACAGCCCGCTGTTCGTCCTGCTGGCAGTGTTCGACCTGATCGCCGCCGCCATCGTCTTCCTGATGGCGCGTGAACGCGCTGCGCCCGCCGCGGCGGCGGCCAACCTCGGCTCCCCCGCACTCCACTCCTGACGCCTGACGAAACACAGGCAGCGACAAGCCTCCTTGGCCCGAACGCTCGCTCGTTCGCGGCCCAGGCGAAGTGCTGCCCACGATTGGCGGATGCACGCCCACCAGTACGGCGCAGGGCGCACGAATAGCGGCTCGCGGCTAGCGGTTGTGCAAAGACATCGGCACGGGACCAGCCGTGCTCGAAAAAACCAAGAACTCTAGACGAGATCGTTGAAATGAGAATGAAATTGCTTGCGGCCACGATGGCTGCCCTGGCCGCTGGCGGCGCAAATGCTCAGTCGAGCGTGACGCTGTATGGTGTGGCGGATGCCGGCCTCGAATACACGAACAAATCCTCCGCGACAGCCGCTGGCGCTCCCGGCGGCAACGCTTACCGGTTGACCTCGGGCAATCAGTCAGGCTCGCGTTGGGGCATGCGCGGCGTCGAGGATATCGGCGGCGGCCTGAAGGGCATCTTTGTCCTGGAAAGCGGTGTGAACTTCGACACCGGCGCGTCGGGCCAAGGTGGCCGCCTCTTCGGGCGCGCAGCCTATGTGGGCCTCCAAAGCCCGTACGGCACGTTCACCCTGGGCCGCCACACGACCCCGTTCTTCGACTTCGGCCTGCTCTACGATCCGATGGCGATCTCGACACGCTACGGCATTACCTCGACCGCGCCGGAATTTGGCTCGCGTGCCGACAACAGCGGCAAGTACATCGGCACGTTCGGCGGCCTGACCGTGTCCGGCCTTTACAGCTTTACCAACAATGGCAACGAAGTGCCTGGGGCATTCACCAACGGCCGCGAATACAGCTTCCTGGCCAGCTATGCGGCGGGTCCCTTGGCGGTGGGCGCGGCTTATGACCAGGCGAATAACACCGCCGCCGCCAGTGCGCAGATGATTCGCYGTGCCACCGCGGCTGGCTCTTACACGCTGGGGGCTGCCAAGGCATTCCTGGGCTACCGTTGGGCAAAGGCTTACAACGGCGCCTCGCTGCCCGGCGGCCAGTTCGCCAACGGCGGGTCGAACCTGTACTGGACAGGCCTGGCCTACCAGCTGACCCCGGCATTTTCGCTCACGGGCGCCGCGTACTACCAGGACTTCCGCAATAGCGGTGCCGACCCATGGGACTTTGTCGCGACAGCGGATTACGCCTTGTCCAAGCGCACCGACCTTTACGCTTCCCTGTCTTACGTCAAGAACAAGGGCAACTCGAACCTGAGCGTGAACGGCTTCAACAACAACAGCCCGACCGATAGTGCGTACGTTCAGGCTGGCGCGAGCCAGATTGGCGCGACGGTCGGCATTCGCCACAAGTTCTGATCCGGTGCGAGACGCCGGCATCCTGACCGATGCCGGCGGCGCGGCGGGGGCGCCAATTCAGGACGTCCCCTCTCTCAGGAACAAGGTGCTGCTCATCAAGGCCTTGGCGACCAGTTCAGCCTGGTTCTCCCCTTCGGCATAGACCGAGACCTCGGTCGCCACCTGGCGGCGCCCTCTGCGCACCACGCTGGCAACAGCGCGCAGGTTGGCCGCGCGGGCCGCTTCGAGATACTGGATATGCAGCGAACTTGTGGCGCCACCGCGCAGGTTGCCGGCATCGGCGCCCGAAGCCGCCGCTGCCGCGCCCGCCACGTCGATCAGGGTGGCGATCACGCCGCCGTGCACGATCTCGCCGACCGTCACGTTGTCGGCCCGGAACGGCAGCAGCAATTCCACCTGGTCGACAGCCAGTACATCCAGCGTGATGCCCAGGGCGCGGGCCACGGGCGAGCCCATCAGCACCTGCTCGACGGTGTGGCGGATACGGGGGTCGACAGGCGGCGTGGCGGCGGCGCTCGCGGCGCTGGACAAGACGGGAATCAGGGACAGCATCATGGGCTCCTCGGGGTGATCGGTACGATCAGGCTGGCTCCAGCGTAAGCRCGCCGGCGGCGCCGCTCAATTACCTCCCACGTCATCAACCGGCGGCCAGGACCGCGCAGCCAGCCGTTTATAATGAGCGCCCATCCGCCCCGCCACCCAGCCGCATGCCGTCAAACCCGCACGACCCCAGYCAATCCGCCCAGCTAACCGATGGGCAGCCGGAGTCACAGCCGGAATCACAGCTGAAATCACAACCGAATTCACCACGCGGCGACGAGAGCCTGTTCGACCGCCCGGACAGCCCGTGCATCGGCATCTGCTCGACCTTGTTCGACGAGATCTGCCAGGGTTGCGGGCGCAGTGCCATGGAAGTCAGCAACTGGGTCTTCATGGACGACGCGGAAAAGCAGGCCGTGTGGGAACGCATCACGCGCGAGGGCAAAGGCAAGCGCTTCCGCCAGGGCTGAGCCAGGGCCGATGCTTCCGCCCGCGGTGGCCCAGCTTAGGCTCAACCACCTGCCAGCCGCCGCTCCATATCCTCCACCTCGCGCCGCTCCAGCCGCTGGCGTGCCAGCTTGCGCCAGTTCTCGGCCAGCGCCGGCAGCGCCGCCATGGCGCACAAAGCGCCCGCATCCAGGCGATCCACATAGAGCGCATGCAGCAGCCGCTGCAGGCTCCAGTCCGGATACGGCCGCTCGACCAGCACCAGGCTGTCGCCCCGCACCAGGCCGCCCTCTTCCAGCACCCGGTAGTACCACCCCGTGCGCAGGCTTTGCTGGACCGCGCGCGCCATGCCGGCGTGCCCGAACCGATGGTTCAGCTTCCAGCAAGGCTGGCGTGCCTGCGACACCTCGACCAACGCCCCGCCCAGGCGAAAACGATCGCCAATGCAGACATCGGCCTCGGTCAGGCCAGTGGTGCTCACGTTCTCACCAAACGCGCCAGGCCGTGCCAGTACCTCTGCCGCCTGCGTGGATAGCGGCGAAAGTTCTTCGCGCCAGGCGGGATAGTGATCGAAGGCGTAGTGGTGGATGGCCTTTTCCGGGCCGCCATGGTGCTTGGGGTCTCCCTGCCCGTCTCCGGCCAAACCCAGCACGGTAACGCGCACCGCCCCGTCCACCGCATGCTTGTCGATGCCGCTAGGCACACCCTTTGGCCCAAACGGGCGCACAGTGCCCAGCAACACGCAGCCAATGGGAATGGACACCTCAGTCATAGTCATAGTCATAGTCATTGCCTGCCGGCCGGCYGCAGCACCAGCGTGTCGAAGGCCTCATTGCCCGGCGCGCGGCGGCCCGGCGCCATGGTGATGTACTGCACCGCGGCCCACTTGTCGGTCCAGTCGCGGTAATGGGTCGACGTCACATTGCCCGATTGCCCGGTCGAATTCATGAAGCGCGACTCGGCCAGGTCGGACAGGTCGTAGATGGCGCGCAGGCTGGCCGCGTGCACGCTCTCGAACGGCRCCGCCTCGTCGCGCAGGTTGTGGCGCCCCACGTTGACCGTATAGGTGTCGCCGCCACTGGGTACCTTGACGTTGAACAAACCCGCCAGGTAAGACTGTTTGCCGAACGGCTTGTGCTCGGAGCGGGCCGCATGCGCCTGGCCCCAGCGCCAGCGCTCAGGCTTGTCGCCGTAGCGCCGGTCCAGGTCGGCAATGGCAAGGTGCCAGGCTTTGGCCACGGCATCGTCGCAGCTCTCCGGCGCCGGGGTCATGTTGTTGTCGCACCAGAATGCGCCCTGCCCCCGCGGATTGCGCAGTACGTTGAGCATGGGCTGCTGCACGTTACGCTGCTCCCACAGGCGGTTGAACAGCGTATCGCCGACCTTGTCCTCGAACAGCACGCGCGACAGCCTGCGCAGCCATGCGGTTGCCACCAGCGGCTCGGACAGCCTGGCCTGCATATCGCCATCCCATTTGCGCAGCGACTCGATCAGCGCGCGCTCGCGCTCGGGCAGGGCCGGGTCGCTGGCGAAGGGAGATGCCAGCAGCAGCGGCAAGGCATCGCGCACGGCGAGCGAGAGCGTGTCTTTCTGGATCGCGCCAAAGCTGTCCATGGTGTGCCGCTCGGTGGCGTCGATCAGCGTGCGGATGCGCTGGTAGCGATACGGCACGGTCCATTCGCTGGTCAGGAAATACGGGTAGTCGTCCTCGACGATCTTCTGGTTGGCGGTGGCAATCACGCCCTCGGGCGGATTGAAGCTGCGCGGTAGTTGCTCGAAGGGGATAAAGCCCGTCCAGTCGTAGCGCGCATCCCAGCCGGGGGCCGGCGCCAGCCCTTTCAGGTCATTGTCGGCGCGGCGCAGCGGCACACGGCCCGGCGCGATAAAGCCGATGTTGCCGTCGACGTCGGCGTAGACAATGTTCTGCTGCGGCGAATGGAAATCGCGCAGCGCCGCCAGGAAGCTGGCCCAGTCGGTGGCGCGGTTCAGCGCCAGCCCGGCCTGCACGGTCCGGTCGTCGGCACGCAGCGCGCTCCACTGGAAGGCCACCACGTACTGCGCCCCGAGCGGGGCCGCGGCGGTCGCCACCGGCTCGGCCGCATCCGAAATCACCGGGCCGTGGCGCGTCTCGCGCACGTTCAGCGTTACGTCGGGCGCGCCCTTGACGTGGATGGTCTCGGTGCGCGTGATGAAGTCTGCCCAGCCGTCCGGAGTCTGGTAACGCTGTGTGCTGCCAGGTTGCACGCGCTCGATATAGAGATCCTGCACGTCCGGCGCGGTATTGGTGAAGCCCCAGGCGATGCGCTGGTTATGCCCGAGCACCACCGCCGGCATGCCAGGCAGCGTGGCGCCTGTGACATCCAGCCCGGGAGCCTGCATCTGGGCGAAGTACCACAGCGCCGGCGCCTGCAGCCCGAGGTGCGGATCATTGGCCAGCAGCGGCTTGCCCGAACGGGTATGGGCGCCCGACACCACCCAGTTGTTCGARCCCATGCCCTCCACATAGCCTGCCGGCGCCTGCTGCTCGACACGCGCCATGGCCGTGGCCAGCGGCGCCAGGTGCCGGTAGAGATTGCCGTAGTCCATGGTGCGCAGCGGCCGTTCGCCTGGATACGGCGCCAGCAGCTCGTTGATGCGCGACACGGGCAGCACCTGCGCCAGCCGCATGCGCAACGTCTCCTGGGTCCAGTTGCCGCCCAGGTCCCACGCCATCATGGTCTGCCAGGCCAGCGTATCGGCCGGCTCCCAGCGCTCGGGCTGGGTACGCAAGATCAGGAACTCCGGCGGCAACGGCCCCTTGCGGCCATCGATATAGGCATTCACGCCATCGGCATAGGCCTGCAGCATGGCCCGGGTCTCAGCGGAGGATTGGGCCAGGATGGCTTCGGCGTTGCGCCGCACGCCCAGGGTGCGCAGGAAACGGTCGGTATCCAGCGCGCTCGGCCCCAGGATTTCCGCCAGGCGGCCGGACGCGATGCGCTTGTTCATCTGCAACTGCCACAGCCGATCCTGCGCGTGGACGAAGCCGAGCGCAAAGTAGGCATCCTGCGCATTGGCCGCCTTGATATGCGGCACGGCATGACGGTCCCGAACGATCGATACGCTCTCGCGCAGGCCGGGCAGCTTCAGCGTGCCCGCGGTCTGCGGCTGCGATGCCTGGCGATACCAGACATAAGCGCCAAAGGTGCCGACCAGCAGCAGTACCGCCAGCGTCAACACCAGCCAGGTCAGCCGTTTCAACCAACGCATCGATCCCTCTCCCCGCGTGGCGTGTCGCGCCCGCGCTTTTATTTATGTTTTTGGTCCCGTGTTTCTTGCCCCGTCCGCAGGCCGGCGTTCAGTCCCACGCTCAGTCCAGCTTGCCGGCCAATGGAACTTCGGCATTATCGCCGAATCATGCAGGCAACCAACGTGAATCGAGCCAGCGAACCCACCCATGAAAAATGCCCGGACCAGCCGGGCATCGTTCCTCGCCAGCCGCCGGCCTCAGGCAGCCGGCTTCTTCATCTGCAGCGACTTGTACTCGAGGAATTCCTCGAGTCCGTACTTGCCGGCCTCGCGCCCGTTGCCGGACTGCTTGTAGCCGCCAAACGGCGCCTGCATGTTGAACGGGCCACCGTTGATGTCGACCTGGCCGGTGCGGATCCGGCGCGCCACGCGGATGGCGCGCGCCTCGTCGCCCGACCACACGCCGCCGCCCAGCCCGTAGATGCTGTCGTTGGCGATGCGCACGGCATCTTCCTCGGTGTCATAGCAGATGATCGACAGCACCGGGCCGAAGATCTCTTCCTGCGCCACCGTGGCCTTGGGATCGACATTGCCCAGCACCGTCGGCTTGACGAAAAAGCCCTTGTCCAGCCCTTCGGGCGCCTCGGGGCCGCCTGCAACCAGCTCGGCGCCCTCGTTGATGCCGCGCTGGATATAGCCGGTCACGCGGTCCTTCTGCGCGGCCGAGATCAGCGGGCCAAGGCGGCTGGTTTCGAGCAGCGGGTCGCCCACGGTATAGCCCTCGACCACCTTCTTGGCAATGGCCTTGACCTCTTCGTAGCGCGCGCGCGGCACCAGCATGCGGGTATGCGCCGAGCAGGTCTGCCCGGAGTTGAGGAAACAGGCGCCAACGGTACCCTTGACCGCGGCAGCCAGGTCCGCGTCGTCCAGGATCACCGAAGCGGACTTGCCGCCCAGCTCCAGCGCCACGCGCTTGACGCTCTGCGCGCCCAGCTCGGACACCCGCTTGCCGGCGCGCGTGGAACCCGTGAACGACACCATGTCGACTTCCGGGTGGCTGGCCAGTACCTCGCCCACCACCGGACCGTAGCCGGTGACCAGGTTGAACACGCCCGGCGGCAGCCCGGCGGCTTCGATCACCTCTGCCAGCACGAAGGCATTGAGCGGCGCCACTTCCGACGGCTTGAGCACGACCGTGCAGCCCGCGGCCAGCGCCGGCGCCACTTTCAGCGTGATCTGGTTGAGCGGGTAGTTCCACGGCGTAATGGCCGCGACCACGCCCACCGGCTCGCGAACCACCAGGGAATTGCCGACTTCTTCCTCGAACGCGAAGGTATCGAGCAGCTTGGCGGCCTGTGCCCAGTTGTAGACCGGGCCGCCCACCTGAATGGCCCGCGCCATCTTGATCGGCATGCCGACTTCGCCGGCGATCAGTTGCGCCAGTTCCTCGCTGCGCGCCTTCAGGCCCTCCGCARTCTTGCGGATATAGTCCGCGCGCACGCTGGGCGGCGTGGCCGACCAGCTGTCGAAGGCGGCTCGCGCTGCCTGGATGGCATCCTCGGCGTCACGCGCGTGGCCTTCGGGGATACGGCCCATGACGGCTTCGGTCGTGGAGTGGATGACGTTGATCAGGCCGGTACCGTGCGGGGCAATCCACTTACCGTTGATAWAGAGTTTGTCTCGTTGTTGCATGGCCACAGTTTTCAGTTGGGTGAATAGGCGGGTGCAAATTTTGTTACTTTTATGGTGCACCACATTGTAGTGCGC
>NZ_JBFTSF010000263.1:0-8868 GCF_056399905.1 Cupriavidus sp. 01L46 | reverse complement strand
CCGGGCAAACTCATCACCGGCGTCGAGGCGACCGGTGAACACCAAAGCAGGCTTAAATGTTCCAGCGATCCGCGATGGCCGCCAGACGCTGCCTGAGATCGTCGAACTCGCCGGACAAGCGCAGCGTCAGCGAGACATAGCCAGCCCATTGCGGCGCAACGGTGCCCGCAATTCGCGCAAGCGAACAAGTACCGCGCGGCGCCAGGCGCGCCACCACGCCATGGGTCAACGCGCGCGCCATGCCGATCAGCATGGCGCTGACGCGGCGGTTTTCTTCGGCAAGATGGTCGCGCACGAATGCCTTGGCCTCTTCGTCGTCAACGCGCGGGCGCGTGGCCGCGAGCACTTCCAGCAGGCTGATGCACACGCGCATGCCGTGCTGGATGGCTTCGAGCTGCTCCATCGAGACATTGATCTCCTTGGCCACCGACGGCATCAGCGATCGCAGCTGCACCAGCAAGCTGCCTTGCAGCACCATGGCCTGCTGCAGCACGGCCCGGTCGAAGCCCGCATCGTTGACGATGGCCGCGTGCATCCTGGCGCAACTGCGCAGGGCCTMGGCCAGCTTGTAGCGCCACGTATAGGTGGCGTGCAGGGGCAGCGCAAAGGAGAACAGCAGCGCGATCGCGATGCCAATCAGCACATCCGCCGCGCGCCAGAGGCCGTCCGCAATGGCGTTCTCGCCATGGCCGGCGACGATAAAGATGGTAATGGCGGAGAGCAGCGCCACGTAGCCACMCTTGCCGATCGCGTGATACGCACAGATGGCGCAAGCGATCACGATCAGCGCGTAGCTGAGCAAGGGCGCGTGCAAATACGATTGCTGCAGGATGATCACCAGCCCCGCGCCCGCGCCGATCAGCGTGCCGAKCGCTCGCTCGGCCGCCTTCTTGCGGATATTGCCGTGGTGCTGCAGGCCACCGATGACCACCAGCAGCGTGATCGATGCCCATTCGCCATGAGGCAGGTGGATGCCGGTGGTCAGCGCAATGGACGTCAGCAGGCCAAGCGCCACCCTGGCTGCATGAATCACCTTGGCATGGCGGTAGCGGCGCGCCGGATCCAGCACCGGGCGCAGCGCACGCCGCAGCATCGGATGGACGCGCGYGAGCAGACGGGTRATTCTKGGCAGCAACATCGGCGACCTGGCTGACAGCGAAGCGGCGCYGGGCGCAATCGCCCGGCTGGCACCGGCAAAGTACGCTAGTGTCCTCTGCCTTTCACCGTAAGGCAACCGGGGCCCGGGCACGCTGGCACGCGCCCTGCGCCACCAGGCCTGACGGCAGCGTGAAGATGCGGGGGGCGCGCCGCCGGGGCCGCCGGTTGACTGCGATGGTGGCAATGGCGACGCAGGTGAATGCCAGACAGGCAAGGTCGATCTTGATAAGGAGTCGCCGCATGGCCCACTACTKATCGCTTACAACGGGCGCCATCATGAAGAACGTAAATTGCATAGTTTCGCTCCTTACACTAGGCTCAATCACACTGAGGGGGCTTACACTCTCCGCCTGGAAGCGAGCAAGATCAGCGTGCACTCGACCCGATGGATGCCTCGGTTTTTCCTTGTCCTAAGTTGCGCGATAACGTCGCTCTCAGGTACGTATGCATCGCATAGCGAGGCACAGGGCGCCGGCGATGCAGATCTGGTCAAACGAGGCCAATACCTGGCAACGGCAGGCGACTGCGTGGCCTGCCACAGTGCGCCAGGCGGGAAGCCTTATGCAGGCGGACTGTCACTTCCAACGCCCCCTGGTGCCATTGTTTCGACGAATATCACTCCATCGAAAACCCATGGCATCGGCAACTATTCACTTGCAAAGTCTACCGATGCGTCGCGCTAGGGCGTGCGTGCARACGGGCAACGCCTGTACCCGGCGATGCCATACACCTCCTATGCGCTGGTAACGGATGAAGATGCGGCGGCGCTGTACGCCTATTTCATGCATGGCGTAGCGCCTGCACTTCACGTAGTCATGAATTGCGATTGCAAGCTGTCGCCAAAGTGACATTTACGCGGTCGCGTGATAGCACACGTGCAAGTAGTGCGAACGCGGACGCTATACGCCTATCTGAAAGCGACGACGCATCATCCTGAATCGCGGATAGGCACATTGCCCCCTATACTGCAACTTCATATATCTCTACCTGCGAAATGGGATGACGATTGCGCGATGGCGTAAGGCATCCAACATATTCACAATCGGAGGTTGCCATGAATCCGCTCGTCCAAGCCCTGACTACCTGCGGCGCAGCGCTGCTGGCGGAACTCGAAACAATCTACAAGGATATCCACCAGCACCCAGAACTGTCGATGCAAGAGGTTCGCACCGCCAAGCTCGCGGCCGATTACATCGAAACGCTGGGCTACGAGGTGACGCGCGCGGTGGGCGTCACAGGCGTCGTTGGCGTGTTGCGCAATGGCGAAGGCCCTACCGTGATGTTGCGTGCCGACATGGATGCGCTACCCATGGCGGAGAATACGGGCTTGCCCTATGCCAGTACCATCAAGGCAAAAGATGAAGATGGTGTGGAGGTGGGCGTGGCCCACTCCTGCGGGCACGACCTGCACGTGACCTGGTTGATGGGGGCATCACGCATTTTTGCAGAGCATCGCGACGCCTGGAATGGCACTGTCATGCTCGTGTTCCAGCCCGGCGAGGAAGTGGGCCGGGGTGCAGCGAGCATGGTCCAGGATTGGGGGGAGGGGCGCTTCCCCAAGCCAGACATTATCTTGGGGCAGCACGTGATGGTAGGACTGAGTGGAACGGTCTGCTACCGCCCAGGTGTCATCCTGTCAGCCGGTGACAGCTTGAAGATCAAACTATTCGGTCGCGGGTCACATGGCTCGCAACCGCAGACCGCCATCGATCCGGTGATCATGGCCGCCGCCACCACATTGCGCCTGCAAACCATCGTTTCGCGCGAAATCTCGCCGCTGGATAATGCCGTGTTGACCATTGGCTCGCTGCAGGCCGGCACCAAGGAAAACATCATTCCTGACGATGCCACGATCAAGCTCAATATGCGCACCTTCGACGAAGATGTGCGCGAGCACATGCTGTCGTCCGTCAAACGCATTTGCTGCGCGGAGTGCGATGCCTCCAATGCTGAGCGGCCGCCCGAGTTCACCACCCTCAGCAGTTACCCGCTAACCGAAAACGACGATGCGTCGACCCGGAAGATCGCGGCAGCCTTCAATGCGCAGTTTGGCGACCGGGCCTATGAGACGGCTCCGGCGTCAGCCAGCGAAGACTTCAGCATCTTCGGGCGTACGTGGAACGTGCCATACGTTTTCTGGTTCGTCGGCGGAACCGACCCCAGTGTGTATGCGCAGGCCAAGAAGGACAAGCAAATCAATAAGATACCGAGCAATCATTCGCCCAAGTTCGCACCGGTCGTCCACCCGACGCTGGAAACGGGGCTGCAGGCCATGCTGACGGCGGCGTCTGCCTGGCTTTGCGCTCAGCAAGCGGCATGATGGAACACGGTCTCTTTGTCTTGGTCGACCTGTTCGGTACCTTCGCTTTTGCAGTCAGCGGAGCCCTTGCCGCTGAACAGAAACGCCTMGATCTGTTCGGTGTCGTCGCGATCAGCTATATGACGGCCTGTGGCGGAGGAATCGTTCGGGATCTCTGCCTGGGATCGTTACCGCCGGTGGGCATTTCAGATTGGCGGTATCTCGCGACCTCGGTGTTGGCCTCGGCAATGGCAATCTGGGCGCGTCCAATCGTTGACCACCTCAAGCATCCCGTCGTTTTTTTTGACTCGCTTGGACTGGGCTTCTTTGCGGTCGTCGGCGCACACAAGGCGCTGCTGCTTGGCCACAACATCGAGGTTGCCATCGTGCTCGGCATGGTGACGGCTGTTGGCGGTGGCGTGGTGAGGGATGTGGTGCTCAATCGCGTACCGATCATCCTGCAGAAGGAAATCTATGCGCTCGCCGCACTGGTGGGCGCAGCCATACAAGTGCTTGGACAATTCATGGAATGGAGGGTGGCAGTCACGCCTTGGTTTGCGGCGTCGATCTGCTTCGCGATCCGCCTGCTTGCCCTGCGCTATTCCTGGAGCCTACCTGTTTTCCATAGGCCGGACGCCGCGTAGTCAGCTTTCAAAAAAAGGCCGGCATATCTGCCGGCCAAGCGTCCTTGCGCCCAGTGAACAAAGGCAAGGTCGATATGACTTGTCTCCAGCGAACCCCGACAGCGCGCTGGCTGATATCGCGAGCAGTATTAGAAGCGGTGACGCACGCCAACCATGGCGCCGGTCTGGTTCTGGCCAGGCAGGGTGTTCATTGCGTTGGTCACGCCGTAGGTTGCCTGCCCTTTGTTCTTCACGTAGCCGAGGAGCACGTAGGCGTCTGTGCGCTTGGACAAGGCGTAGTCGGCATTCAAGACGTACATCCACGAACTGTTGCTGTCCTTGCGGGCGTCGGTGTAGTACGCCGCGCCGGTCAGGCTGAAGGCGGGAGTGAACTTGTACAGCGCGCCAAGCCAGTACAGGTTGTCCTGGCGGACTGCGGTCGCGCTGGTGAGTTCGTCGCGCATCCAGCGGTAGCCGGCGAACACCTTGGCATCACCGAAAGCATAGGCACCGCCAATCGCGGCGCGCTTGGCTGCTGCGCCGGATGTGCCGACAGTGCTGCCCTGGTATTGGTCATAGGCGACACCCACCGACACCGGACCGTTGGCATACGCCAGGCCACCGCCGAAATTCTTGCCAACCCGGAAGCTGCCCGGCACTTCACCGCCGTTCGTGACGTTGCTATCGCGGCCGAAGCTGTAGAAGCCGGTTGCGGTCAGGGCGCCGAACTTGCCGGTGTACTTGACGGCGTTGTCGGCGCGGCCATTGAAGCCCTGGGTATCGACCGAGTTGAGCGAGTAGCTGCTGCCGGCCGCCATCGGGTCATAGGCGGTGAACAGGTCATACAGTGAGTTTTGCTGGCGGCCCAGCGTGATGGCGCCCAGGTCGCTCTGCAGGCCGACATAAGCCTGGCGGCCGAACAGGCGGTTGCCCTGGCCGGACTTGCCCGTGTCGATGTCAAAGCCGCTTTCCAGCACGAAGAGGCCCTTCAGATTGTTGCCGAGGTCCTCCACGCCACGAATGCCCCAGCGCGAACCAGAGAGGCCTCCGGACGTCACGCCCGTGACCGAGCCGCCGCCGTTCGGGCCTTGCACATGGCTCTGAAAGCTAACGCCGGCATCGGCAATGCCGTAGAGCGTTACGCTGGAAGTGGTCTGGGCGAAAGCGGCACCGGACATGGAGCAAKCTGCGGCGGCGGCCAATGCGAGGAGAGTTTTGTTCACGGTCATTTCGGTTTTCTGTTTGAGCGAGTAGTTTTCCGCCGCCGTCGGAGAGGCAGAGCGGAGAAGCGAAGGAATGCCATCCCTCGATGCGACCGCTGCATTCTGAGGCGGTTATGTGACAGGATTAGGTAAACAGTCGCGTCATGATGGCAATTATTGTTCCGAAAACAGGAATAACTGTTCGTGCACGTAGCAAATGGAGGCATTGCTCTGATGCCGTGGGGCAGGAGATCGAGCGCACTTCGCTGTGCGCATGAACGCAAAGAAGCCGCTGTTGAGGGAAGCCGTTAAAAGGCCTGGGAGGCCGGCGCAACCGCGTATCGTCTTCGTAGCAACGAGACGGAGGCTGCCATGCGATGCACGATCGCTCTTGTGCTCGATGATGGTGATGGAACCGCGGTCAAGCGTATCGCAGTCATGCGGCTTGATCGGRCCGCCGGAAGTCAGACCTCCGGCGACGTAGGACTGTCCCTGGCTGAAGGCAAGTCAATGGTCGATTGTCAATTGCATCCAGCAGGTGTTCGTTGTCGAACAGCTCGAACGCTTTTGCGCGTCGAGTAGAGCGTGCGTGGTCTGTGGCGTGCTCCGTTGTGGCTTTGGCTCATCCTCCGGTAAACAACTGGCTCGGCGCGATATACACCCGGATCCCCTTGGCCTGCGCCACCTCCGGGAAGATGGTCCTCATATCGACCGAGGTCCCGCCGATGGCCTCCAGGAACGTCCAGCCGACGGTCTTGTCGCCAGCGCGGAAGGCCACCGTTTCGCCGGATGCCACGTTCACGTAGTTCATGCCCGGGACCAGCGTGACCGTGCGGGTCGTCGTGCTCACGTCGGCGGGACTGCCAAACAGAGCGGCGACGCKGGCGGCTTTCGTGGCCGGCGTGGGCGCCGTGGCGCTCCAGGCGGAGGGACTGGCGGAGGCGATGCCGAGGAGGGAGAGTGCCAGAGCGGCGGCGAGCGTTTGCTTCTTGTTCATCGTGTTTCCTTGTGCCTACCCTTGTCAGATTTGGGTACACGAGGAAAGTGTAGCGACGATGAATCTATTCTAAAAATGATATATTCATCGCGTATTCAGTCGCTTTTTTCATGCTCCGCAGTGACACCGGCAGCTACACCACCGGGGCGACATCCTCCCGCGTGGCGGCAACACGCGGATCATTGAGCAGGAATTGCACGAATGCCGCCGTGAAGGACGGCAGCTTGCCTTCGGCGCGCACGATCAGGTTCAGCTCGCGGCGGGCCCAGGTTTCCGCCAGCCGCACGCCAGCTATCCGGGCTTCGCGCAGGGCCGCCGCGGCCACGCTGCGCGGCACCAGCGCCACGCCCACGCCGGCTTCGACCAGTGACAACGCGGCCTCGAAGCTATGGGCGTGCAGCCGCACGTTGGGGGTTTTTCCGGCGCGCTGCGCCATGTCGCGCAGGAAGAGGAAGTTGCTGCTGCCGCGGCTCATGCATACGAAATCGAAATCCAGCGCGGCACCGAAGCGCAGCTCGGCCTGGCGCGCCAGCGGGTGGCCGTTGGGCACCGCCAGGATCAGTTCGTCCACCGCGTAACGCACGGCACGGACGTCGCTGGCATCGATATCGCCGGCCAGAATACCGATATCGGCCTCCTGCGCGGCCACGGCGCAGGGAACCGCTTGGCTGGCGCGCTCTTCCAGGTCGATGTTGACGTCCGGGTTGGCGGCCAGGAAGCGGCTCACGCTGGGGATGATAAAACCGTTGAGCGAGCTGCTGTTGGCCAGCAGCCGGATATGGCCCTTGAGTCCGGCGGAAAAGCGCCCGACCTCGCCATGCATGCGCTCCACGCCGCGCAGCAGTTCGCGCACGTGCACCAGCAAGGTCTTGCCGGCAGGGGTGAGTTCCATGCCGCGCGCGCTGCGCACGAACAGGGCCGTGCCCATCGCGTGTTCGAGATTCTTGAGGCGGTAGCTGGCGGCGGACGCCGTGATGTGACTGGCAGAAGCACCACTGGACAGGCTCTGCGCTTCTGCAATCGCCTGGAACAGGCGCAGGTCGGTGAGTTCGTAGCGCACTGTGTCTCCGGGGGCTGACTTGTTGCTTCGCTGCTTGCCACTTGAGGCTGCGCGCGAGACAAAGCAGCCGGCCCCGCGCAAAGGATGCTCATTTTAGAGCATTGCGCGGGGCCGGCCCCGGGGACGCGGGGGATGGAGATGCGTGCTTAGATCAGCGTCAGGCGCACGTCGATATTGCCGCGCGTGGCATTCGAGTACGGGCAGACCACGTGCGCCTTGTCGACCAGGTCTTGCGCGACGGCGCGGTCCAGGCCGGGCAGCGCGATGTTCAGGTCCACCTCGATGCCAAACCCGGTGGGGATGGCGCCGATGCCGACCTGGCCGGTGATGGCGGTGTCGGCAGGCAGTGCCACCTTGTCACGCGCCGCCACGAACTTCAGGGCGCCGAGGAAGCAAGCCGAGTAGCCAGCCGCGAACAGTTGCTCCGGGTTGGTGCCGGCACCACCCGCGCCACCCAGCTCGCGCGGGGTGGCCAGCTTGATATCCAGCGCGCCATCGGACGACACGGCGCGGCCGTCACGGCCTCCGGTTGCGGTGGCGGAAGCACGGTAGAGGACTTTTTCGATCGACATGATGACACTCCTGGCTAGTTGATAACACTGGCTCATCGAGCCTTCGGTTGGAGAAAGCCTGTTCGCTTTCCATATTTAATAGCTAGCTATTAAATAGCACGCTATATATTAGACAATCAAAACGGGCTGTCAAGTTGTTCAGCCCGCCGTCAGCCGCCGCGTCAATCGCGTCAATCGCGTCAATCGCGTCAATCGCGCCGGCGCTTTGATCCTTACCCGCCGGCCGCTATGGCAAACCGCTCGCGCAGCTGGTCCAGCTCCGCCTTCACGGCCACCACCTGATCGACGCTGCAGCCCGAGGCACACAGGACCGCGCGGGGCACTGCCTCCGCCGGCTCCTTGAGCGCATGGCCTTCGGCGGTCAGCGTGACGATGACCTGCCGCTCGTCGGCAACGGCACGTTCACGCCGCAGCAGTTGCTGCGCTTCCATGCGCTTGAGCAGCGGGGTCAGCGTGGCCGAATCCAGATGCAGGCGGCCGCCGATTTCCGACACGGTCAGGCCATCGGCCTCCCACAGCACCATCATCACCAGATACTGCGGATATGTCAGGCCCAGTGGCGCCAGCAGCTTGCGGTACAGCTTGTTCAGCGCAAGCGACGTGGCGTACACGGAAAAGCAGAACTGCTGGTCCAGAAGCAACGCCGACGCGGCATTTGCCGTGGCGCCGGGTGCTGCCTGCTTGGTCCGGGAGGTGCGTTTCGTGTCCATGGGCTGAAATATACATAGCGCACGATTTAATTGCAAGCTATTTTTCTTGCCAAACCAACGCTTGGCAAAGGTAAAGGTGAAGGTAAAGGCCTTGCAATGCCCTTAGCTACCATCACGCCCAGTGAAACGGCCAGTCGCGGCAGGCGACAAGAACGCGGCGCGCTTGCCGCCAGGCCAGCCGGCTTGAAACGCATCAAGCAGGAAAAGGGTCCGTCGGCGTGCCCTGGTGAAACGACATCTGCCAACC
>NZ_JBFTSF010000262.1:0-15058 GCF_056399905.1 Cupriavidus sp. 01L46 | reverse complement strand
TCCAGGATCAGCTTGATCTTGCCGCGCATGACGAAGAAGACTTCTTCCACGTCCGTGTGCAGGTGCGACGGGCCTTCGTGGCCGGCCGGGATGATCATGGTCGAGAAGGTGAAATTCTCGGACGGCACGGTATTGGTGTCGGTGGCCACACCGGTGCCGCCGGTGCCGAGGTAGCGCATCTGCGCACGGCGGTACTTGGGATCGTAGTCAGCCTGGAACTTCAGCGCGTCCCAGTCGTAGCGGCGGGTGGAGAAGCGCGCGACGCGGCTCTCCATCCACTGGTCGAAGGAAGCGCCGGACGGCTGCTCCCAGGAACGCTTGATGTTGTCTTGTTGGGAAAGATCGCTCATTTGGATTCCTTCTAGCTCAGTGCATGACGAAGCCGCCGTTGACGGCCAGCGTCTGGCCCGTCACGAAGCGGGACAAGTCGGAGAGGGCGAACAGCACGGCCCCGGAGACATCCTCGGGTAGCTGCTCACGGGAAATCGCGCGTTGCTCGCGATAGAGGTCGCGCCGCTTCTGGGGCACGTATTCGGTTGCCTCCACCAGGGTCAGCCCCGGTGCGATGGCATTGACGGTGATCTGGTCGTCGCCCAGCTCGCGCGCCAGCGAACGGGTCATGCCGATGATGGCGCTTTTGCTGGCCACGTATGCCAGCAGGTTGGGCGCGCCCCACAGCGGCGTGTCGGACGCCAGGTTGACGATGGCGCCGCGCCCCGAGGCGCGCAGCGCCGGCAGGCAGGCGGTGGTCATCAGCCAGGTGCCGCGCACGTTGATGTTCATCACACGGTCCCAGGTGGCGATGTCGATGGCGCTGGCGTCGCGGCCGCCGGAGTCGGTCACCGCGGCGTTGTTGACCAGCCCGTCCAGGCCGCCGAGCCCGGCTGCAGCAGCGGTGGCGCAGGCGCTCACCGATTCGGGGTTGCCCAGGTCGAGCACGAACGGCAGCACCTTCAGTCCGCGGGCCTGCAGCGCAGCGGCTTGCTCAACCAAACGGTCCGCGAGGATGTCGGCCATGGCGACTGCGCCGCCGGCTTCGGCAATCGCGGTGGCAAAGGCCAGGCCAAGCCCGCGCGCCGCGCCGGTCACCAGCACGCGCCGGCCAGCCAGCAGGTTATGGCGATCGATCTCAGGCATGGCTCGCCACCCCGCCAACCGGCTTCAACATGGCAACGGGCTCGTCTGCGACTTCCTGGTCGGCACGGCGGCGCAGCAGGCGGCGCACGCGGGTGATGCCGACATCGTGCTGGTACAGCGTTTCATGCTCGCGCGCGTTCGGCGCCATCATTTCCAGCACCACGCGGTCTTGCTCCAGCACGTCCCAGTGCAGGCCCTCCAGGCGGTTGCGGTACAGGAAGCGCCAGACATCGCGCTCCCAGCCCTGCACGTGACGGGTGCGCCAGAAGAACACCATGCAGTGCTCCTCATCCACCGGCGTAGCGATGCCGACGATGCCGAAGGGACCGCCGGGGCCCACCTTGGCGCGATACGGAATGGCTAGGCGCAGCCACATCGTGCCGGTTTCGCCGAACTCCACCCAGTCGAAGTTCACGCCGCGCTGGCCGGTCTTCTCGAACACCAGGCCGGTGTCGGTCTCGCGCACGGCCATCACAGCCTGCTTTTCGCCGCTGGCCATCGAGTGCGACACCGCGTGCAGGTAAGCGCCGTGCATCGGGTCCATGACATTGTCGATGGCGTAGCGGTAGTTGCAGTCCCAGTGCGCCACGCACAGGAAATTGGTGTGCTCGTCGCTTTCCAGTTCTTCCGGCAGGCGCAGCGCATCGGCTTGCGCGGGAGCGCGCTCACCGAACCACAGGAAGATGGCACCCGCTTTTTCCTGCACGAGGTAGCTGCGCACGCAGGTCTTGCCCTCGAGCGGGCAACTGTCCACCGCCGGCACGCTCTTGACCTGGCCATCGCCACCCACTTCCACACCGTGGTACCAGCAGGCCACGCGGTCGCCAAGGTTCCAGCCCATCGACAGGCGCGCGCCGCGGTGCGGGCAGCGATCTTCCAGCGCGTGCACCTGGCCTTCGCCATCGCGCCACAGCACGATGTTCTGGCCCAGGCGTGTAATGCCGACCGGTGCATGCGTGACGGCCCACGCGGCCGATACCGGATACCAATAGTTGTGCAGGCCGGTGTTCAGGCGCGCCTCAGCACGCGCTTGCTTGTTCGATTCCATTGTTTGCTCTCTTGCGGGTACCGGATCGGATCGCTCTTTCGAGGGGCGCCTGATGGCACTGCCCTTCGTGACGCAATCGCTTTGATGTACTTGAACTGCGTGGTGCCTGGTTCAGGCGCCCAGGCGACGCATTTCGGCGAGGAAACGCGCTTCGGTCCAGGCCTGGCCATCCGCGCCCAGCAATCCCGCCTGGTTGAACGAGCGCACGATGTCTTCCGGGCTTTTCGCACCGGCTTCGAAGGCGGCCTCCAGCGCATCGCCCAGCGCGTCTTCGTAGGCGGTGGGCATGGCGGCGCGGGTCTGCCACACGATGTTGGCCACCTGGCCTGGCTGCTCGATGTAGCCCTTGCCGGCGACGTTGTTCGGAGCCGGACGCTCCCAGGGCGCCAGATTCGGGTTGTATGCGAGGTTTTCCATTGCGCTACTCCTTTCCCTTATTGCCAACCGGCTAACCGAGCGTTTTGTCTCACCTATAAAACGCTGATTTAAATATTGAACACAGACACCACTATAGACAACGAAACTTCAAAAATTGACTGGGGTTTACCCTTTTGAGTTACCAATGCCACGAGAACGTGGCACGGCATCGGCGCGGCAGCCTGAGGTGGGTGGGTACGAAGGAAGAGGAACAGGAAGTAGGAAGGCTAAGCCGTGGCAAGCCCGTGGCGAATCCAGCGCGCGACCCGGCTGGCCTGCTCCACATAGCAGGCATGCCCGGCATCCGGGATCAGCTCGAACGGCAAGGCAAAGCGCTCGGCCAGTGCCGCGCACCCGGGCGGCGGTGTCACGACGTCAAGCGCGCCGCAGCCGACCCGCGCACCGACGCCCTGCCCCAGGCGCCCAAGGTAATCGTCAATGGCATCGCCGCACAGCATCGCCACCGCCTGCCGGTAACCGTCCGGATCCAGCCGGCGCATATTCCAGCGCACCCAGGCTTGCATACCGGCGCTGGCCGCGGCGCTCAGCAAGCGGCCGGGGCCCCGCTCGGCCAGGCCTTCCACGCCCACGGCCGCCAGCGCGTCGAGCCGCTGGCGCGCCACATCCCTTGCCTTGTCCTCCTTGCCGGGGCCGCCATATCCCTGCGCCGGGCTAAGCAGCAGCAATTGCGCGGGCAGCARCGCCGGGCTAGCCTCGGCCACATAGGCGGCCGCCATCAACGCGCCGAGCGAGTGCCCCACGATCACATCAGGCCGTACGTCCAGGGCGCGCATCAGGTCCTGCAAGCGCAGCGCGTAGTCGGCAGCCTTGGGCGCCGCGATGGGCAGGGCCTGGGAATTGCCATAGCCGGGCGCGTCCCACGCAATCACGCGCGCGTGCGCCGCCAGCAGGCTTGCGCACGGGAGCCAGGAGGCCGCGCCGGAACTGATGCCATGCAGCAGCACCACCACCGGCCCGTGGCTRCCACCGCACCGGTAAGCGAGCGGCGCGCCGTCGCGGCCCGCGGCTATGCGCCGCTCGCTGAAGCCGCTATCGAGTGCGCGGAGCAACGCTTCCGCTGGCTGGGGTGGCTGCACCGGATTATTTTGTTCCATATATGAAACCATAGTTTGCAAATAAAACTTAAGAAATATAGACCGCCTGAATCCGGAAATTGATCCGGGTTAACCCCTTCCAAAAATAATTCATCAGGCGCGGCTCTCCGCCGACGTTGAAGCGCCCGCAAATCCCCTTTTTGGCGCAACGGCCTTGCACAGCCTTGCATACCAATACGGGAGCGGCTCCCCGGCTTGGCGGCTGCGCCCCCGCCCTCCTCGCTGTTGCGCAGCATGGTGCGCAACAGCGCCGTTCTGGTGCAGGCCGCTCGTCGCGTCTGTGCATCACTAGGGATTACCCACCCATGTGTTTCCCGAAATGACCAGCTATATTTTGCTCGTTGTTTCTTATGTAATCCGATGTTTTACCTATAAAACATAAGAAGCGGGAAAGTGCTCCTGGCAGCAGGCATAGACCCAGCTCGACGATGGCCTGACGAAGCGCTGCAACGCCAACCAACCGACACGGCGGAAAAGCAAAAGGAAAAGGAAGAGGAAACGAACAATGAAACCTGGACGGATTGCACTGGCTGCCCTTGCAGCCGCAGTACCCATGCTGGCCTCGGCCCAATCGACGGTGACGCTGTATGGCGTCGTCGATACCGGCATCGAGTATGTGAACAATGTTGGCGCGGCGAAGGACAACGTGGCCCGCGTGAACACCCTGACGGGCACGGTGCCTTCGCGCTGGGGCATCCGCGGCACGGAGGATCTCGGCGGCGGGCTCAAGAGCCTGTTTGTGCTCGAATCCGGATTCGCCCCCGATTCCGGCACCTCCAACCAGGGCGCGCGCCTGTTCGGCCGGCAGGCCTTGGTGGGACTCTCCGGCCCCTGGGGCCAGGTCGCCCTGGGCCGCCAGTACACCATGCTGTTCTGGGCCACGCTGGACCCGGACATCCTCGGCCCCAACGCGTACGGCTCGGGCTCGCTCGACAGCTATCTGCCGAACGCGCGCGCCGACAACGCCGTTTCCTACAAGGGCACGTTTGGCGGCTTCACGGTGKGTGCCACCTATAGCTTTGGCCGCGACACGGTGAACGCCGGCCCTAGCCCGGCCGGCACCAACTGCGCGGGCGAGAATGCGGCTGACAGCAAGCAATGCCGCGAATGGTCGGCCTTGCTCCAGTACGACAACAAGTGGTGGGGCGTGGCTGCGGCCTATGACTCACTGCGTGGCGGGCCTGGCGCGTTTGGCGGCCTGACCAAGAGCAGCCTGACGGACAACCGGCTCTCGCTCAATGGCTACGTGCTGCTGTCCAAGACCAAGATGGGCCTGGGCGTGATCCGCCGCGACAATGACGGCAGCCCCACGCCGCGCAGCGACCTCTGGTATGYGGGCCTGGCCTATGACATCACGCCGGCGTTCACGCTGGCCGGCCAGGTCTACTACCTCAAGTACCACAACAGCGACAACAAGGCGATGCTGTACGCGCTGCGTGGTACCTACGCCTTCTCCAAGCGCACCTCCGTGTACGCCACGGCTGGCTTCATCGACAACGGCGACCAACTCGCCCTGTCGGTCAGTGGCGCCCAGACGGGCTCCAACCCGAGGCCCGGTGGCAACCAGCTGGGCACGATGATCGGCATCAAGCACACGTTCTAAGCGCCGGCGCGTCGCTGCGCGGCACTGGCTGGCATGCGGMGCGCAACGCGCCGCATGCCAGCACGAAGTCAATCTAGAGGCGTTTCCCCATGAAGCTCGCAACTCGCATTCTGTTTGCTGCCATCGCGGCCACGACTGCCATGATGGCAGGCGGCGCCAGGGCGCAGACCTACCCCACCAAACCGATCACGCTGGTCGTTGCCTACCCGGCCGGCGGCGACACTGACGTGCTGGCCCGCCTGCTCGCCGAAAAGCTCTCGGCGCGCCTGCGCCAGTCCGTGGTGGTCGAGAACCGCACCGGCGCGGCCGGCACCATCGGCAGTTCGTACGTCGCCAAATCCGCCGCCGATGGCTACACCTTGCTGGTCGCGCCCAACACCGTTGCGATCGCGCCGCTGGTGCTCAAGAACGGCACGGGTGCCAGCTACGACGTGCGCGGCGATTTCACGCCGGTGGCCCAGCTTGGCGTGCAGTCGCTGTTCGTGGTGGTCAACAAAGGCACCGGCATTACCAAGCTGCCCGAACTGGTCGCGCGCGCCAAGGCGGGCACGGTGCAGACCTACGCCACGCCCGGCAACGGATCGCCCATGCACATCCTTGGCGAGCTGTTCAACAAGGCCGCGGGCGTGAACATCTCGCAGGTGCCGTATCGCGGCACCGCGCCGGCGGTGGTCGACGTACTCGGCGGGCAAGTGCCCATGACGTACTCCACGCTGGGCGCGGTGGCGCAGTACATCGGCACGGGCGCCATCGTGCCGCTGGCCGTCGCGGACATGAAGCGCTCGCCGTTCGCGCCGAATGTGCCAACGCTCGCGCCCTCCACCGCGGCGGCGTCCGGTTTCCCCCGCGGAAACCGGACGCCGTTTGCTTTCCGGCGCAGCCTAGCGCTGCCCGAAACTCGCATCGATGAACAGGTCCTTGTACTCGCGCGGCTGCGAGCGCCAGTATTGCTTCGGCGCATGCACCTGCGCGCCAAGCTTGGCCGCCGCATGCCACGCCCAGCGCGGATCGTAAAGCATGGCGCGCGCCAGCGACACCGCATCGGCTTCGCCGTTGGCAATGATGGCTTCCGCCTGCTCGGGCTCGGTGATGAGCCCCACCGCGATGGTCGGCAAGCCCACCTCCGCCTTGACCCGCTGCGCGTAGGGCACCTGATAGCCCGGCCCCAGCTTGATCGCCTGCGCGGGCGAAACGCCGCCGGTGGTCACATGGATGGCCGCGCAGCCGCGTGCCTTGAGCGCGTTCGACAGCGCGATCGTGCCGTCGATATCCCACCCGCCTGGCACCCAGTCGGTGGCCGAGATGCGAGCCCAGACCGGCTTGTCCGCGGGAAATGCCGCGCGCACTGCGTCGAACACCTCGATCGGGAACCGCATGCGGTTCTCCAGGCTGCCGCCGTATTCGTCATCGCGCTTGTTCGCCAGCGGCGACAGGAACTGATGCAGCAGATAGCCATGCGCCATGTGGAGCTCGATGCCATCGAGCCCGAGGCGGGCCGCGCGCTTGGCCGCGGCAACGAAATCATCCCGCACCTTGTCCATGCCCGCGCGGTCGAGCGCCAACGGCGCATCCTCGCCCTCGGCGTGCGGCACGGCGGATGGCGCCAGTGTCTTCCAGCCCAGCGGCTGGTCCGGCCGGATCTGGCTGCCGCCTTCCCAGGGTGCGTGGCTCGATGCCTTGCGCCCGGCATGCGCCAGCTGTATCGCCAGCGCGATCGGCGAATGGGTCCTGGCAGCCTTGATGACCTTGCCGAGCGCCGCCTCGTTCGCATCCGAGTACAGGCCGAGATCCCCCGGCGTAATGCGCCCCTCCGGCGACACAGCCGAGGCCTCGATGATCAGCATCGCGGCGCCCGACAGCGCGAGCTGGCCGAGGTGGATCATGTGCCAGTCGGCGGCCGAGCCCTCCTCGGCCGAGTACTGGCACATGGGCGCGATCACGATGCGGTTTTCCAGCCGTAGATTGCCAATCGAAAAGGGTTGGAACAACTGACTTTCACTCATGGGGGAGACTCCTTGCTGTCTGAGGCGCCGGCTTGCGGCATGCATGGCGTTTCATTCTAGAACGCCTGGTTTGTTTGCGTTGCCGCGCCGTTTCAGTGCGCAGCCACCGCGAGCGGCGCGCGCCGCGTGACKAGATCGGCGACCAGCGCCAGGCCCAGCGCCGTGGCGCCGCACAGGAAGATCAGCGCGTAATTGTTGTGGGACAGCGTGAACAGGTACGAGTAGCCGTAGCCGCCAAGCGCCTGGAACAGCGCGAAGGCGGTGGTGGCGCGGCTCCACGCGGCGCGCTGCTCGGCATGGTCGTGCGGCACCATCTCGTGGATGCGCCCAAGCACGAGCGGCACGATGCCGGGCGTGAACAGGCCCAGGACCACGGTGGCAACGCCGACCAGCACCGGGCTGCCCGACAATGCGAGCGTGCCCACGGCAATCGCCTGCGACAGCAACGCAAGGCGATAGGCCGGGCCAAAGCCGATGCGGTCGGCCACGTTGCCGCACACCAGAGGACCGGCGATGGCAGCGACACCATACAAGACCCAGTAGCCGGCGCCGACCTCCGCGCCTTGGCCGAGCCCGCGCGCCACGTAGTCGACCAGCAGCACCATGGCCGGCACAAGGCCCAGCGCGTTCGCGGCGTACTGCCCGTACAACACGCGCATGGCTGCGCCCTCGCGCCGAGCCGGCCTTGCGCTCACGCTGGCCGCCGGTGCCGCCGGTGCGGCGCCCGGCCAACCGAACCAGCTCACGGCGGTGAGGATGGCCGCGAACACGCCCAGGCCGATCCATGTGTCCTTCAAACCCAGGCGCAGCAACTCCGGAATGATGGTGCCCGAGGCGGCGATGCCCAGCCCGAGTCCCAGGAAGATCATGCCGCTGGCAAAGCCGCGCCGGGCGGCCGGAATATGCGGCAGGATCGTGGTGGCGACCAGCACCATGATGGCGCCGCCGGACACGCCGGAAGCAAAGCGCCAGACAAAGAACCAGCTCACCGACAACGGATACGCGCAGGCAAAGAACGCGGCGGTGGCGATCACCATCAGCACACGCAGCGCATTGCGGTTCGACAGCGCCGTGGCAATCGGACGGCCCAGCAGCGCGCCGGCCAGGTAGCCTGCAAAGTTTGCCGCGCCCAGCGTCACCGCCTGCGGCGAGGTGAACCAGTGCGCCTGGATCAGCGGCGGAATCAGCGGCGTATAGGCGAAGCGCGCCAGGCCGATGGCCACCAGGCTGGCGCACAACCCGGCCAGTGTGGCGAACAACGCGCGGGCATCGAGTGTCGATGCCGCGGGACCGGGGACGGTGGCTGTGTGCTCGGACATGATGGATTCCTGCGGATACGGCGTGTGTTTGTTGCGCTCATGCGGGCTCATGCCGTGCGCGCTCCGGCGGGCAGCGGCGGCAGGCCCAGCAGGCTGAGCGCCGGGGCAACGGCCCMCGTCAGCAACGCCCGTTCCGGCCTGACCCGGGCCAGCACGCGCACGCCGAGCAGCACCGCCAGCAGATGCGCAGCCGCATCTGCCGCCGGCATGGCCGCGGGAATCTCGCCGCTCGCCTGCCCTGCTGCCATGCAGCGCTGGAAAAAATCCTGGATCTGGGCGAGCTCGTCGGCGATGCCTTTCCGGCAGGCTTCGTCGCCGGGCGTGGACTCCACCGCGGCATTGACCAGCATGCAGCCGCGGTGCCGCACGTCCGCTACCGAGCGCTCGACGATCTCGCCAAAGAACGCCGCAATGGCATGCGCGGGCGATCGCGAAGATTCCAGCCGGCCGATGCGCTCGCGCAGGGTACGGTCGAGGTAGTGCTCCAGCGCCCGCAGGAACAACCCGCGCTTGTCGCCGAAGGCGTTGTACAGGCTGGGCTGCGTCAAGCCCGTGCACTTCACGAGATCACGCGTGGAGGTGGCCTCGAAGCCATTCGCCCAGAATGCGTCTCCGGCTGCCTCCAGCACCTGCTGCTCATCGAATTCGCGTGGTCGCGCCATGGTGGCTCCGGCTTGCCTGACTCGGGTTAGTTKGGGTGGACACATTCTGTATCACACGATATAGAACGTATTATATATCGGTCGATATAGAACACAAGGCAAGAATGCGGGCAAGCGTGGGCAACGCAGATGGCCGCCCAGCTGGACGGCCTGCATGCCGTGATGAACAAGGGGGAGCGGCGCGGGCACCGGGAAGCGCCGGTGCCGCGCAAGTGGGCAAGTGGACAGGACGCCCCGCCGTTGCAGCGGGGCGGGCGACGATCAGCCCTGGCTGGCGGCCACCAGCTGCGGCCTGGACTGGCCGCCCGTGACCTGGCCGATCGCGGCGAGCACGTCCGCGATCTCCGGGACCACGCCACGCGCGCCAACGGAGACGGACTGTCCGGGCGTGTTAATGCCGAAGTGCTGGCTGTCGGTGACCGTGAACAGCATCACCGACGGCTTGCCCAGCGCATCCGCCAGATGCACGAAGCCGGTATCGGTGCCAACCACGAGCGCGGCGGCATCCACCCGTTGCGCGCATTCGGTAATGGTCATGCGCGGCAGGACCTCGGCACCGGGGATCTCCGCTGCCAGCGCTTCGGATTGCTCGCGCTCCGCGGGCGAACCCCAGGGCAGCTGGATCCGGTAGCCGCGCTCGGTGAGCGTCCGGCCGACCGAGATCCAGCGCTGCGCAGGCCATTTCTTGGCCTCGACGGAGGTCGCGTGGAACAGCATCGCGCGCGGCACGCCATCGGCATTGAGCGGTGCCGCGGGCGCGGGCACGCGCAGCGCGTTATGCTCAACGGGATCCAGCGGATAGCCAAGCGCATTGGCCACCACCATGCGCATCTTGTGGCGCGCGGTGGCGTCGCCATGCGGCCCGAAGATCTGCGTGTAGGCAAACACGGCGCGCGCCTCGCCAAGGTACTCGGCGGCGTAGCCCAGGCGCCGGCTGGAGCGCGCCAGCCAGGCCACGATGGCGCTCTTGTATACGCCGTGCACATCCACCACCACATCGTACTTCTCGCGGCGCAGGGACCACAGCGCGCCGATGATGGCACGCAGGTCGGCCCAACTGCGGGATTTCTTGAAGCCGCGCAGCGGCGGCGCGATCACGCGATCCACGCCCACGGCCCAGCGCGGAATATCGGCACACGACGCATCGGCCACCCAGTCGATCTTGGCCTCGGGAAAGGCGCGCCGCAGGTCGGACACCAACGGCAACGTGTGCACCATATCGCCCAGAGAGGTGATCTTGATGAGGAGAATGCGTTTCATGGAAATGGAAAATCGGGTTGCGGACGGATCTCGCCGGCTGGCAGCGAGGCCGTAGTATGCACCAGCCCCAAGGGCGACGCACCAATTTGCAAGCCCCGCGACGGCCCCGCATGGGGTCCGCGCGGCACCCGGCGCAAGCCAGCGGCATGCCGTGTTTTCCGTTTTCCTTTAGGCCCAGGCGCCCGGGCCAGCTACCACGGTGGCAAAGCGGTCATGCAGCGCCGCCAGCGAGTTACGGTGGATCTGCGCCGCCGACAGCGGCGCGCCGCCCAGCGGGTCGGGCAGATCGCGCGTAGCGCAGGCCGATGCCACCACGGTGCTGCGATAGCCATGATCGAGCGCGGAGCGCACCGTGGCGCTGATGCACATATGCGTCTGGAAGCCCGCCACGATCAGTTCCTTGCGCCCAAGCTTGTCCAGCATGGCGGCCAGCGTGGTGCCGGCAAAGCTGTTGGGCAGGCCCTTGACCACGGTATGCTCGCCGCCAAGCGGCTCCAGGCCTTGGATGATGGCCGCATATGGGCCCTCGGGATCGAAGGCGCCGCCGCTGCCGGCCCGCCCGTGATGCACCACGTGCACCACCGGGCTGCCATGCCGGCGCGCCAGCGCCAGGAGTTCGCCGCAGGCCGCGATGGCGCCGGGCATGCCCACCAGCGGGAGCTTGCCGTCGACATACTCGCGCTGGTGGTCGATCAGCACCAGCGTGGCGGCCTCCCACGCCGAAGGAAGACGGCTGGCGCCGGCGAGGTCGAGCAGGGTAAAGGGTGGGGTCATCATGGCTCCTTTTGCTTGTGCGTCAGGTGTCGGAAACGGCGTGGGGATACACGGGCAGGCGCCACAAGGGCGACTACCATGCAAGCGATGATAAGCCGCGCTATGCTGTTCGCCAATTCTCAACCGGCTCACATCCATTGTGCAAAAACGTTCACTCCACTGGGACGACCTGCTCACCCTGTCCACGTTGATCCGCACCGGCAACTACTCGGCCTGCGCCCGTGAGCTTGAGGTCACGCACGCGACAGCGATCCGCCGCATCCGGCGCCTGGAGACAGCGCTCGGCAAGCCCGTGGCAACACGCACCGATGGCGCGTTCGCGCTCTCGGCGGCCGGCCGCTCGGCGCTGGCCGCGGCGCAGCAGATGGAGGGTTCGGCGCAGCGCTTGCTGCGCGAAGTGGAGGACACCGGCAGCGGCGTGTCCGGCGTGGTCAGCATCGCCTGCACCGCCGCACTCGGCAGCCACTTCCTGACACCACGCATGTTCGGGCTCTATCGYGCGCACCCGCAACTCGAGGTCAGGCTGGAAACGGACAACCGCATCGCCAGCCTCGCGCGGCGCCGCGCCCACATCGCGGTGCGGCTGGCGCGGCCGCAGGAAAGCGATGCCATCGCGCAGCGCGCGGGCAGCATGGGCTTTGGCCTGTATGCGCCGGTACGGCCCGCCAACGCCGGCCCGTGGCGCGAGCAGGATCTCGACGGCGCGCCATTGTGCGGCCTGMTGGACGAAGGCCTGGCGTTGCCGGAATCGGAATGGACGCGCACGCTGGCGGCACGCACGGGGTTCCAGTCGAACAACCTGCTGGCAGTGCGCGAGGCCATTCGCAACGGCTTGGGCATCGGCCTGCTGCCGCACTACCTGGCGCGGGACGATGCCCGGCTCGCGCTGGTGCGCGAGGTGCCGGAGGTGGTGCGGGAAATCTGGCTGGCATATCCGCAGGAGTTTCGCGGCGCTTCCCGGTTCCGGCCCGTGATCGACTGGCTGGCCGGGGAACTGCGGCAATGCCCGTGAGCCGCACGGAAGCGGTTGAAAACGCGGGGGCAGGCAGTATAGTTGCCTGAAGCATGCCCGCCCCCACGGGCTCGCGCACGGTGCTGTCGGCAGGCCGTCACCGGCCACCGATGGCACGGGGAGCTTCGCCATGGATCGGAATTCACCGGCAACGCTGGACGCAGGCGCACTCGGGCTGGGCGAATCTGTCGTCATGGGCGTGGCGGGCACGGCGCCCGCCTTCAGCCTGGCGGCCACCACCGCCACCTTGGTCGCGACGGTGGGAGGCCTGGCGCCGGCCAGCCTGCTGTATTGCGGCCTGATCATGTTCGGCGTGACGCTGTCCTACCAGCAACTGAACCGGCTGCAGCCCAGCGCGGGCGCCTGCTACACCTGGGTCTGCGAGATATTCCATCCGGCGCTCGGCTTTTTCGCGGGCTGGACGCTGTTGGTGGCGTCGGCGGTATTCATGGTATCCGGCACCATTCCGGCCGCCACCGCCACCCTGCTCCTGTTCGATCCGGCCCTGGCGGAGCGCCCGCCCGTGGTGACCCTGGTCGCCGCAGGCTGGCTGCTGGCGGTAAGCGTGATCGTGGTCAAGGGGGTCAAGCTGACCAGCTACACCCAGGTGGCGATGACGCTGGTCGAGGTCGGGGTGCTGGCGGCGATCGTGCTCGCTGCCCTGCTGCGCGCGCCGCTGCCGCTTGCCCACCCGCCCTCGCTGGCGATGCTGTCGCCATTTGGGTTTACCCCGCAGCTGTTTGCCAATGGGGCACTGGTGGCGTTGTTCTTCTTCTGGGGCTGGGACGTGACGGCGAACCTGACCGAGGAAACGCGCGATCCGGCGCATGCGCCCGGGCGCGGCGCATTGATGGCGATGGTCATCGTGCTGGCACTGTTCATGACCTTCGTCATCGCCAGCCAGGCCGTGCTGAGCGACCAGGAGATCCGCCGAGCCGGCACCAACGTCGTGTTTGCGCTCGCCTCGCGGCTGTTCCCGCGGCCGTGGGACTACCTGGCCGTGCTGGCCGTCATGCTCAGCACCGTGGGCACGCTGGAAACCTCGATCCTCCAGTTCACCCGCACGCTCTACGCCAAAGGTCGCGATGGCCTGCTGCACCCGCGCTATGCCGAACTGCACCGCACCTGGCGCACGCCGTGGGTGGCCACCGCGGTGATCGCATCGTTCGGCTTGCTGCTGCTGGCGCTGTCCGCGCGCTTCAACAGCGTGGGCCAGATCATCCAGGACTCGGTCAATGCCATCGGCTTCCAGGTGGCGTTCTACTACGGGCTAGCCGGCTTCGCCTGTGCCTGGCACTGCCGGCGCGGTGCCGCCCGCGCACCCGTCAGGTTGTTGCTACTAGTGCTTTGGCCAGCTTGCAGCGCGACGTTCCTGTGGTTCATCGGGCTGTACAGCATTCCCAGCTTCGACCCGGCCACGCGCGTGGTGGCCCTGGGCGGCATCGCGATTGGCGCGGTGCCGCTCTGGCTCAACCGGCGCCGGCGGCTCGCCGCGCGCGGAGCGCTCAGGGCCCCGGGCCCGTGACATGCCCGGGGCCGCCTAGGCGGATACCGATGCCGTCAACAGGTCCGCCGCCGCCTCGATACGCTGCGGCGCGCCGAACAACCGCGCGACCACCAGCCCGCTTTGCAGCGCGCCGAACACGGCTTGCGCCAGCGCCTGCGGCGGGATCGGCAAGGCCTTGTGCTGCACGGCCTGTGCGGTTTCCAGCAGGCGCGTGAGCCAGGTCTCGTGCAGGCGGTAGAAATCCTTGAGGATGCGATGCACCGCATCCGGCAGGAATACGGCATCCGCGGACAGCATGCCCACCAGGCAGATGGCGTCGCCGCCCGCGGTGGCCAGCCAGGGCGCGAGGTAAGCGCGAGCCTGCTCGTTCACCGGCAGGCTGGTATCGATGCCGCGCACTCGCGCCGAGTTGCGAGCGCTGTACTCCGTCACCGCCGCCTGCACCAGGTCCTCCTTGGAGGGAAAGTGGTAGTGGATGCTGGAGGTCTTGACCCCTACCCGCTCGGCCAGGTCCCGGTAACTGAATCCATTGAACCCACGCTGCCGCACCAGCACCAGGGTGTGCTCCAGCAGTTGATCGCGTACGGACGGAGTCGTCATGGCATGCATCCGCCTTTCGGCGGACCCTCGAGGTGCCGGCAATGGCAAAGAGCCGGTGTTACCGGCTCTTTGCATGCATCACCGCATTCATTGGATTACCGATTGATTCACAGTGTGATCAGGCATCACACGTAGCTCAGGCGTTGGCGCCTTGCGTGAACACATCGAACTTGCCGGTACGTGCACCGTCGGTATAGGCATCCACGCTACGGGCCGGGGTGGCAGACACGCCAGTGCGATCCAGGCCGGCGACGATGCGTGCGCCATCGGTGTACGGGTCGAACTTGCCGGCGCGAGCGCCATCGGTGAACTGGTCAACGGTACGCGACGGCGAGGCCGAGACGCCGGTGCGGTCCAGGCCGGCCACGATCCGGGCGCCGTCCGTGTATGGGTCAGCCTTGCCAACGCGTGCGCCTTCGGTGAACGGGTCGAACTTGCCGCTGCGGGCGCCGTCGGTGAAGGCGTCGGGCGTGGTGGTGCGGAACACGTAGCCGTACTTGTCACCGGCGAAGGTGCTGTCCTTCGGGCCCGAAGCCTGAGCGGTGCCGGCAACGAAAGCGGCAGCAAGGGCGGCGGCGGTGATCAGGGTCTTGGCGAAGAG
>NZ_JBFTSF010000261.1:0-8939 GCF_056399905.1 Cupriavidus sp. 01L46 | reverse complement strand
GTGGTGGGTAAGGAGCTTGTACTCGCCATTGTCTCGGTCCTGACGATATCTTGTTATGTGTCTTGTCTTGCTGGTCGCTATCGATGACGCGCTATTGATGACGCGCTACTGGTGCGCCGCCAGCGACAAGCCGAGTAGCCGCTGCTGCAGGCTTTCGTCCCCCGCCAGCGCTGCCATCGTGCCCGTATGCACCACGCGCCCGTCATCCATCACGGCGACGGTGTCCCCCACCGACTTTGCCATGTGGAAGTTCTGCTCCACCAGCAGGATCGATACGTCCGTCTGCTTGAGCTCGCGGAACACCGTGATCATGTTCTGGATGATGGCAGGCGCCAGGCCCTTGGTCGGCTCGTCCACGATCAGCAGCTTGCGCGGCTCGATGATGGCGCGCGCCACCGACAGCATCTGCTTCTGCCCGCCGGACAGCACGCCGGCGCGCTGGTGCCAGAAGATCTTCAACGCGGGAAACATGCGGAACACCCAGTCGAGCCGCTGCCCGTCGATCGCGCCGCTGCGCGCGGCCAGCCGCATGTTCTCGGCCACCGTCAGCTCGGAGAACACGCTCATGTTCTCCGGCACATAGGCGATGCCGGCCTGCGCGATGGCGGGCGTGCCGCGGCGCGTGATGTCGGCCCCGTCGAACACGATCCGCCCTTCGCTAGCCTGCCACAGGTTCATGATGGTGCGCAGCGTGGTGGTCTTGCCCGCGCCGTTGCGCCCCAGCAGCATGGTCACGCCGCCGCGCGGCACGGCAAAGCTCACGCCGTGCAGGATGTGATACGGCCCGATATGCGTCTGCACGCCATCCAGGCTCAGGATGGGTGCTGCGGGTGCTGCCGGTGCTTCAGCCATGACTGCCCTCCTGCTGCGCGCTTTCATCGCCGGCAGCGATGCCCAGGTACGCCTGTTGCACGATCGGCGAGGCGATCACCTCGGCCGGATCGCCGTCGGCCATCAGGTTGCCGTTATGCAGCACGATGATGCGGTCGGCCAGCGAGCGCACCACATCCATCTTGTGCTCCACCAGCAGCACCGTCTTGCTCTTGTCGCGCTTGATCTCCTGGATCAGGCCCAGGATCACCGGCACCTCGTCCACGCTCATGCCGGCGGTCGGCTCGTCGAACATGAAGATGCGCGGCTGCAGCGCCAGCAGGATGCCCACCTCCAGCTTGCGCTGGTCACCGTGCGGCAAAGAGGCCACCGGCAGGTGGCGCTTGTCGGCCAGGGCCACCCGTTCGAGACAGTCCTCGGCCTGCTCGCGGACCGCGCGGTTTGCGCTCCACACGCTCCACAGATCCAGCCCGATGCGCCGGCGCGACTGCACCGCCAGGCGCACGTTCTCGAACACCGACAGATTGGGAAACAGGCTGGTCAGCTGGAAGGCGCGGCCAATGCCGCGCAGCGCCTTGTGCGGCACCGGCAGGCGCGTCACGTCCTCGCCGCCGAGCAGGATCTGCCCGGCGCTGGGCGGCAACTGACCCGAGATCAGGTTGAAGTACGTGGTCTTGCCGGCCCCGTTGGGGCCGACGATGCAGGTCAGCTCGCCGGGATGAAACGCGCAGGACACCGCGTTGACCGCCACGTGGCCGCCAAAGCGGATGGTGAGATCTCGCGTCTCGAGCGCGGGCGGCCCCGCCACCGCCCGCGAGAGCGCTGCCGTTGTATCGATGGAAGAGGCGCCCACTGTCATCACCGCTTGTTGCGGATCGGCACGTTCATTTCTTCCGGCTTGATCTCGCGGACCAGCTCGGGCACCCCCCAGGCGAACGCGGGATCGACCTTGATCTTGAAGTGGTACATCGACTGCAGCGCCTGGTGATCGTCCTTGCGGAAGGTCATCTTGCCCTTGGGCGTCTCGAACGACATGCCCTCCATCGCGCCGATCAGCTTCTCGGTGCCGGTGTCGCCATTGGTCTTCTTGAGCGCCTCTACCAGCGCGATGCCAGCCGTCATGCCGCCGGCGGTGAAGAAATCGGGTGGCGACTTGAACTTGGTGTAGTGGTTGGACACCAGCCACTCGTTGGCCTTGTTCTTGGGAATGCCGAAGTAGTAATACGTCGCGCCTTCCATGCCAGGGAAATTCTTGTAGTTGCTCATGGCGGGCAGGATATTGCCGCCGGTGGCGATCTCGATGCCGTAGCGCTTCGGATCGAGGTCGGCAATCTTGAACGGGTTGCCGGCGCCCGCCCAGATGATGAAGATGATCTTGCGGCCCGGCTTGTCCTTGAGCGAATCAAACAAGCGCTGCGCCCCGGCGGTAAAGTCCGTCGTGTTGGTCGGCAGGTATTCCTCGTGCACGATCTTGGCGTTCTTGAGCGCGCCCTTGAAGGCCTTCACGCCGTCACGGCCGAAGGCGTAGTCCTGCGCCAGGGTGGCGATCTGCACGCCAGGCTTGTCCAGCGCCACGGCGTTGGAGATGGCATCCTGCGACGAATTGCGGCCCGTGCGGAAGATGTAGCGGTTCCACTTCTCACCGGTGATGGAATCCGCCACGGCGGGCTCGACCAGCAGGATCTTCTTGTACTCCTCGGCCACCGGCAGCATCGCCAGCGCCGTGCCGGAGGACGTCGGCCCCACGGCGATGTCCGCGCGATCGTCGCTATACGCCGCGGCAAGCTGGGCCTTGGCCACGTCGGGCTTGCCCTGGGTGTCCTTCTCCATCACCACCAGCTTGTTGCCGTTGACCATCATGGTGCCGTTGGTGGCGTAATCCAGCCCCATCATCAGCCCGGTCTGGGTCTGCTTGGCATAGGCCTCGAGCGCCCCGGTCTTGTCGTAGACGTGGGCGATGCGGATATCCTTGGCAAGGGCGCCGCCGGCGGCCAGCAGGCTGGCCAGTGCGATGACGCCAGCGGCTTGGTGCTTGAATTGCATACTTGTCTCCTCTAAGGGTGTCGCTTGTCGTTGCAAGTGCAGATCCTGCCTGCTTGTTGCTGCTTCGCTTTCCTGTACTCTTTCCTGCGCTCCTTCCTGCCGTCCTGCCTTTCCGTTTGCAGCCTTAGCCTGGCCCATCGCCAAGGAAGCGGCGCATGCCTGCCGCCGCCTCGGCGCTCGTCACCTGCGCCACGAACGCCACGCGCTCGCGCTCAAGCCCAGCGGCCAGCGCATCGGCATCCCAGCGCAGCAGCGCGCGCGTATGCGCCACGCTGCCGGGTACCTTGTCCTTCAGGCCGGCCGCCAGCGACAGCGCCATCGCCTCGGCCTCGCGGGCTGGCGCGAGATGCGTCGCCAGGCCCAGTGCCACGGCCTGGCTGGCCGTCAGCGTGGTGTTCTCAAGCTGGATCGCCCGCGAGCGCGCGGCGCCGATCAGTTGCGGCAGCATCGCCGTCCAGCCACCGTCCGGGCTGAATCCCACCACGGTGTAGTAAGGCGCAATGCGCGTGCCCTCGCCCAGCACCGTCATGTCGCAGGCCAACACCAAACCCAGCGAGCCCCCCGTCAGCCAGCCCTCCACCGCCGCGATCACCGGGCAGCGCAGCGCCGCCAGGCGCAGGATGGCTGCGTTGAGCAGGCCGAGCAGGCGCTGCGCATACTGCGCCAACTCCGCGCTTTGCGGCACGAAGGCGGCAAAAGCACCGACATCGCCGCCCGTGGAAAACGAGCGCCCCGCATGGCTCAGCACCACGGCGCGCACATCCGGGTCCGCCTCCGTGCGCGCCAGCGCGGCCAGCAGCGCTTCGAGCAGTTCCGGCACCAGGCTGTTGTGCCGCTCGGCGCGATTGAGCCGAAGCACGGCCGTGCTGCCAACACGTTCGACCAGCACCAACGCGCTCATCGCGCCGCCAGCCCGTGCGAGATCATGTCGAAGGCCGTATCGACCACCTTGTCCATCGACGCCGGCCGTTTCCACAGCGCGTAGCGCATGCCCAGGAAATTACTGATGCCGATCAGGCACCACGCCCGCACTTCGGCGTCGCCCGGCGAGATCTCGCCCTGCTCCTCGGCCTTGCCCAGGCGCCGGCTGTAGACGTCGGCGAACACCTGGAAGTAACTGCTGTAGATGGTCTCGTCAACCGAGTAGGAATCGAGCACGATGCGGTACAGATTCTTGTGGCGCGCGACGAAGGACAGGAACGCCTTGAGCCCGAGCCGCTCGGCCTCGATCTGCGTCTGCGCTGGCCCCACGTGYTTGCGCAGGTGAGCCCGCACCAGTTCCAGCATGTGCTGCACCAGCGCGCGGAAGATGTCTTCCTTGTCCTTGAAATAGAGATAAAAGGTGCCCATGGCCACCTCTGCCTCCTGCGTGATCTCGGAGATCGAAGCCACGTAGTAGCCCTTCTCGCCGAACACTTTCTCGGCGGCGCGCAGCAGCGCTTCGCGGGTCTTCTGGCCGCGCGCGGTCTTGGGCTGGCTTACGCCGGATTCGGTAAGGGACATCGGGGCTCCGCAGTGGCTGGTCAGGCCGGAAAACAGCAGTCAGGCAGCGGTATTGCACCGCGGAAACTGCCTCCTCCGGCGACCCTCAAAACATGATAACTGATTCATGTTTCATGATATAAAGTTAGCGATCCGTATGTCAATACATGGCTTACCCGGAGCCTTGGCCACGCACGTGGCCAGGCCGGATACCCAGACTGCAAGTTCGCCATTGGATGCTTTGCACGCGATGACTAACGCCGAGCCCGCCCCCGCCTTCGATAGCCACCCTGCTCGCGGTTCGCGGCCCGGCTGGCGGGAGGCCGGCACTGGCCGGGCACTGCTGTTGCTGCRTGGCTGGTCGCTATCCGGCGAGGCGTTCGACGGCCAGCGCGCGCTGGCGCGTGACGGCTATCGTGTCATCGCCCCGGATCATGCGGGGCATGGCTTGTCTGCTGCACTGCCGCACGCCGGACAAGCCAGCCTGGCGCAGCTTGCCGCCGATGCCGCCGGGTTGATCGGGCACCTGGGGTTGCGGGACGTGGTGGTGATTGGGTGGTCGATGGGCGCCATGGTGGCCTGGGAATTGATGCGCGGGGACCCCGCCCTGCCCCTGGCGGCAATCGGCGCCATCGACATGACACCGCGGCTGGCCAGCGCGGCGGACTGGCCGCATGGCCTGCATGCGCACTACGACACCGCGCAGGCAGCCCACATGGCCGCGCACGTGCGCCGGGACTGGCCGCGCCTGATCGATTCGGTGCGCGCCGGCTTATGGGCCGCCGGCAGCAAGCCCGATACGCACGAGACAGGCCGGATCGCCCGCATCATGCGCCAGTGCGCGCCGGATGCGCTTGCCGCGTTGTGGGAAGACATGGCCCGCCAGGATTACCGCCCGGCATTGCGCCAGGCTCGCCTGCCTTTATTCCATCTGGTTGGGGAGCGCAGCCGCCTCTACGCGCCGGCGGTGGGACAGGCCACGCTGGCACTGCAGCCGGCTGCCCGGCTTGTCACCCTCGACGGCACCGGCCATGCCCCGCACATGGAGCGGCCGGCTGCCTTCAACGCCGCGCTGGCGGAGATGCTTGCGTGGCTGGATTCATTGGATTCAGCAGGCGCTCAGGCCAGCAGCCGGTAGGTCCACAGGCCCAGCACGGTCAGCAGCAGCGAGCCGCCAAGGTGCGTCAGCAGGTGCACCGCTGCCCAGCCATAGTCGCCAGCCATCAGGTTGCCCACGACCTCGCTGGAGAACGTGGAAAACGTGGTCAGTCCGCCCAGGAAGCCAGTCACCGCCAGCAAGCGCCATTCGGGCGACAACTCCACATGCGCACCGAAGAATCCCACCGCCAGCCCGATCAGGTAACCGCCAACCAGGTTGGCCGCCAGTGTCCCATAGGGCAATGCCGGGTTGGCGGCATTCCACAGCACAGAGAACGCCCAGCGCAGCCAAGCCCCTGCCGCGGCCCCGACCCCGACCGCCACAAAACCGAGCGCGCCCATCAGCGCTTGAGACCCGAGGGCTCCACCGGCTCCGCCTCGCCGCCGGCATTGAGCGAGCGAATGCCCCAGCGCGCCAGCGCGGACGCATCGGTCACGCGCGCGTCGACCCAGCGCGCGCCCTCCGGCGTCTGCTCCTTCTTCCAGAACGGCGCCTCCGACTTGAGGTAATCCATGATGAATTCGCAAGCGGCAAAGGCATTGCCGCGATGGGCGGAGGCCACCGCCACCAGCACGATCTGGTCCAGCGGCAACAAGGGGCCGACGCGGTGCACGATGGTGACGCCAAGCAGCGCCCAGCGCTCCCGCGCCACCGCTTCGATCCGGGCCAGCGCCTTTTCGGTCATGCCGGGATAGTGCTCCAGCTCCATCGCGCTGACCGCGCTGCCGTCGTTCATGTCGCGCACCGTGCCAACAAAGCTGGCCACCGCGCCCACGCCTGGCTGATCACGGCGCAGCGCCGCCACCTCGGCACCCAGGTCGAAATCCTCTCGCTGTACTCTGACGCTCATCTCAGCCTCCGGTCACGGGGGGGAAAAACGCCACTTCGCAGCCCTCGGCCAACACGCTGTCCGCACTGGCCACCTCGTGGTCCACGGCCATGCGCAAGGCACGGCCCTCGGCCAGCACCTCGGCCCAGGCGCCGCCGCGGGCTCCGAGCCAACGGCGCAGGTCCGCCACGGTAACCACCTCGGCCGGCACCGCGACGCGCTCCTGCCCCAGGCTCAGCTGCTCGCGCACGCTGGCAAAAAAACGGAGTTCGATGTTCATGGCGGTCTCGCTCCTCATGCCAGCAGGCCGTCAAAGGCGATGAACTGCACGGTATCGCCCCGCGCGATCGGCTGGTTGGGCGGGTTGTCGACCAGGCCCTCGCCCCACACCGTGGAAGTGAGCACACCCGAGCTCTGGTTGGGGAACAGGTCTAGCCCGCCGGCCTGGTTCAGGCGCACGCGCAGGAACTCGTTGCGGCGGTCGCCCTTGGGTAGGTCGAAATCGGCACGCAGCGGCAGCCGGCGCGGCATCACGTCCTGCACGCCTTGCAGCCGCAGGATGAAAGGCCGCACGAACAGCAGGAAGGTGACGAAGCTCGAGACCGGATTGCCCGGCAGCCCCAGGAAAAATGCCGGTGCCTGCTCACCGCGCGCCACCTCGCCGAACGCCAGCGGCTTACCCGGCTTGATAGCAATCTGCCACAAGGTGAGCCGGCCTTCGGCCTCGACTGCCGGCTTGATATGGTCTTCCTCGCCCACCGAGACACCGCCCGAGGTGATGATCAGGTCGTGCCCCTCGGCGGCCCGGCGCAGCGTGTCTCGCGTGGCAGCCAGGGTGTCGGGCACGATGCCGAAATCGCTGACCTCGCAGCCGAGGTTTTCCAGCAGCCCGCGCAGCGTGAATCGGTTGGAGTTGTAGATGGCGCCCGGCTTGAGCGGCTCGCCCGGCATGGCGAGCTCGTCGCCGGTAAAGAACACAGCCACCTTGACGCGCCGCACCACGTCCAGCGACGCCTGCCCCACCGAGGCCGCCAGACCCAGCGCCTGCGGCGTCAGCCGCGTGCCGGCAGGCAGGATCACGCTGCCGGCACGGATGTCCTCGCCGGCCCGGCGGATCCACTCGCCCGGCAGCGGCATGTGATTGACGATCACATCCTCACCCTGCGCCACGCACTGCTCCTGCATGACCACCGCGTCGCCCCCCTGCGGAATCAGCCCACCGGTAAAGATGCGCGCCGCCGTGCCGGCCGCCAGCGCCGTGCCGACATAGCCGGCGGGGATGCGCTGGGCCACCCGCAGGCGGGTGCCGGGCGCCGCCAGGTCGGCGCTGCGCACCGCGTAGCCGTCCATCGAGGTGTTGTCAGCCGGCGGCACGTCCAGCGTGCTCGACACCGGCGCGGCCAGCACGCGGCCATTGGCGTCGAGCGTGGCGATGCGCTCTGCCTCGGCGAGCGGGCGGGCGCCAGCCAGCAGGGCTTCGAGGGCCTGGGCCATGGTCAACATGGGGGGACGGGCGGGCGCGGCGGCTTGGGTCATGAGGAAAACGGGTAAGTGAGACAGCGTAGTCAGCGTAAGCAGCGTAGGCAGTGTCAGACCGCGAACCCATGACCATGCAGCGCCCATGGGAAACGGCCCGCGTACCGCCCCCGATACATCCGGAGCAATGCGAGGGCCGTGCGATTTCTGCTCGGCAAGTCTGATTGTAGCGAGTTGGCGCGCTGCCGGCAGGAACACCGCCGGCAGCGGCCGGGGCTTACAGGCCGGTGTGGCCGGCGATGTAGGCCTTGATCCGGTCGGCATCCGCCGGCATCACCTCGAAGCGCTGCGGCAGGTTTTCGATGCCTTCGAAGGCTGCCGGACGCTCCGGCTCATGGCCAAGCGCCTCGCGGATGGTATCGGCGAACTTGGCCGGCAGCGCGGTCTCCAGCACCAGCATCGGCACGCCGGGCGTGAGATGCTCGCGCGCGACCTTGATGCCATCGGCGGTGTGGGTGTCGATGGTGATGCCGTAACGCTCGGACAAGTCGCGGATGGTGGCGAGGCGATCTTCGTGCGTGCTGCGGCCCGAAACGAAGCCGAAGGCGCGGATGCGCTCGAATTCCGGCGTGCCGGACAGGTCGAAGCCGCCCTTGGTGTCGACGTCTTCGCGGAACATCTTGGCCAGCTTGTCGCCATCGCGGCCCAGCAGGTCGAAGACAAAGCGCTCGAAGTTCGACGCCTTCGAGATGTCCATGCTCGGGCTGGAGGTGTGATACGTCTCGGCCGACTTGCGCACGCGGTAGGTACCGGTGCGGAAGAACTCGTCGAGCACGTCGTTCTCGTTGGTGGCAACCACCAGCTTGTCGATCGGCAGGCCCATCATGCGCGCGATATGGCCGGCGCAGACGTTGCCGAAATTGCCCGACGGCACGCAGAACGAGACCTTCTGGCCCGGTCCGTCGGTAGCCAGCAGCCAGCCCTTGAAGTAGTACACCACCTGGGCCACCACGCGTGCCCAGTTGATCGAGTTGACCGTGCCGATCTTCTGGCGAGCCTTGTAGCCGAGGTCGTTGGAGACCGCCTTGACGATGTCCTGGCAGTCGTCGAACACTCCGT
>NZ_JBFTSF010000260.1:0-8942 GCF_056399905.1 Cupriavidus sp. 01L46 | reverse complement strand
CCCATGAAGCGCGGCAGCAGCGACACATCGCCGCGCAGCGTGAGCCGGCCTTGCGCCACAGCCTCGGCCGCCGTCCAGCGCCGGGCCAGGACGGCGTCGAGCGTGTCGCGGCGGGTCACGATKACCACGTCCGCCGTGTCCGCCACATCAGCCGCGTCCACCAGCAGGCTGCTCAGCGCGCAGTTGGACAGCGTGCTCAGCCAATGCTCRCCGCTGTCGGTGAACTGCCAGCCGATCTGGCACGCCATGCCCTGCGCGCGCTGACCGTGGATGCGCACCGCCAGCGCGTCGAACAACAGCTCGTTGCTCATCGCGCCCATCAGCGCGTTGGCCGGCGGCCCCTGCGGATTGGCCTGCGGTGGCCCTTCGCGATACTCGCGCGCGGCCAGCAGGTAGGCATTGCGCCACGTCGCCGACTCGGCCTGGAAGCCCATCTGCTCCAGCGCGCGGGCCGCCAGCTCGCGCGCCTCGGCATGCGCGGGATGCGCGTAGACCGCATGCTTGAGCACCTCGGCCACCCAGCGGAACTCGCCGCGCTCGTAATCGGCGCGGGCCTTGGCCATCACGGCGTCGATGCCACCCATGTATTCCAGGTGCTTGCGCGCGGCGGCCACCGGCGGCAGCGCATGCAGGTTGGCCGGGTGCGCGTCGTACCAGCTCAGGTAGTGCTGCACGATCGCCTTGACGTTGTGCGACACGGTGCCGTAATAGCCGCGTGTGTGCCAGCGCCTGGCCAGCGCCTCCGGCAGTTGCAGCCCTTCGGCGATCTCGCCGGCTTTCAGGCCATGGCTCATCAGCCGCACGGTCTGGTCGTGCAGCACGCGGTACAGGTCGCGCTGCTCGGACAGGAAGCGCCGGGCGCGCTCCGCGCCCCAGGTCGGCCAGTGGTGCTGGGCCAGCACCACCTCGGTACGCGGGCCGTAGCGGCGCAGCGCGCGGTGCAGGTACTTGGACCACGCCAGCGCGTCGCGCACCTTGGCGCCCCGCAGCGGGCACAGGTTGTGCAGATTGTGGGTAGCGTTCTCGGCCAGGTTGAGCGCGCCCTCGGACGGGATGAAGAGGTGCATCTCGGAGGGCGCCTCGGTCTCAGGCGTGAGCTGGAACTCGATCTCCACCCCGTCGATCACGTGGATCTCGTGCTCGGCCTCGATCGACCGCGTTGGCGCGATCAGCGTGGAGCGGCCCATTGGCAGCGTCTTGCCCAGGCCAGCATCCACCTGCGCCGCCGGCCCCTTGGCCAGCGTATGGCCAAACTGGAACTGCGCGCGGCGCGCCATGGCCACGCCGCCGATCACGTTCTCGGCGATGGCGTGGTGCATGAAGCCGGAGGGCGCGATCACCTGGACCCGCCCGGCGCGCACGTCGGCCTCTTCCACCAGCCCCGCCACGCCGCCAAAGTGGTCGGCGTGGCTGTGGCTGTAGATCACGGTGTGCAGCGTGCGGTTGCCGCGATGCGCCCGGTACAGCGCGAGCGCCGCCGCGGCGGTCTCCGGGCAGGTCAGCGCGTCCAGCGCGATCACGCCGGTGTCGCTTTCGATAAAGGTGATATTGGCGATATCGAACCCGCGCACCTGGAAGATGCGCGGCGTGACCTGGAACAGGCCGTGGATGCGGTTCAGGCGCGCCTGCCGCCACAGGCTGGGGTTGACGGTATCCGGCGCCTCGGCGGCGTCCAGGAAGCCGTAGGCCTCCAGGTTCCACACGCCGTGGCCGTTGGCGCGCGCCACCTTGGCATTGGGGATGGTGCCGACAAAGCCGCGCTGCGCGTCTTCCCAGTCCTGCTCGTCGTGCTCGGGCAGCTCGCGCGCCAGCAGGCGATGAAAGTCAGCCGTGGCCGCGTGGGCACAGCTTGCGTTGTCCGGCATGGGGTCTCCTTGGTGGCGCGTGGACGATGTTCAGGTAAGCCAACAACGCCGGGACCGGTCAGCACAGTGTGAATCGGCACGCTGTGCAATGGATGATCGAACGCAACCCGCTTGTTAGCCGCGGCGGCGCGGCCAGCGCAAAGGGCGGCTTCGCCTCGATGGGCATGGCGCGAAAAACCTGAACAGGAATTCGGGTTTCATTCTTTGTCGCGCCCTGCGTTCACGTTATCGGTAAAAACCCTCGCCAGGCGGGGCTGCCTCAGGTGCGTGACTGCCCGGCGGCCTGGTGGATGGCAGCGCGGATCCGCGGGTAGGTGCCGCAGCGGCAGACAATGTGCTCCATCGCTTTATCGATGTCGGCATCGCTGGGTTTTGGGATGCTTCTCAGGAGCGCGCTGGCGGTCATGAGCTGCGCGCTCTGGCAGTAGCCGCACTGCACCACGTCCAGATCGAGCCAGGCGGCCTTCAGGGCTTGCGCCTGCGCGCCGCGCAAGCCTTCGATGGTCACGATCCGGATATTGGCCAGCGTGGAGACCGGGCTCATGCAGGCGACCTGCGGCGTGCCGTTCAACTGCACCGTGCAGGCCCGGCAAACGCCGATACCGCAGCCATATTTGGTGCCGGTCAACCCCAGCTCGCACCGCAATACCCACAGCAGCGGGGTATCCGGATCGGACTGCACGGACACCGTCTTACCGTTGATGTTCAGGGGCAGCATGGCTTTCTCCCGGGACTCAGGCCAGTTTCAAGGGCAACGCGCGCAGGCGCTGTCCCGTCAGCGCAAACAGGGCATTGGCCACCGCCGGCGCAATGGGCGGCGTGCCCGGCTCACCCACACCCTGGGGATGGCCCTGGCTTGGCAGGATGTGGGTTTCGATTGCCGGGCAGTTGTTCATGAAGATGACGGGGAAATCGCCAAACGTTTTCTGCTGCACCTGGCCATCGGCGATCGTGATCTCCTCGAACAGCGCGGCCGACAAGCCGAAGATGATCGCGCCTTCCATCTGCTGGCGGATCAGGTTCGGGTTCACGGGCATCCCGCAATCGATCGCGCAGACCACCCGGTGCACACGCACGGTCTTGTCCGGCGCCACGGACACCTCCGCCACCTGCGCGACGATGCTGCCGTATGCCTCGTGCAGCGCCACCCCGCGTGCGCGCGCGGCGCCGTCTGCCGTCTTCCCTAGCGGCTTTCCCCAGCCGGCCTTGTCCGCGGCCATGTGCAACACGGCCAGATGGCGCGGATGCTTGACCAGCAGGCCGGCACGAAAGGCAACGGGATCCTTGCCGGCGGCCGCCGCCAGTTCGTCGATAAAGCTCTCGGTGAAAAATGCCTGGTGCGAGTGGCCAACCGAGCGCCAGAAGCCCACCGGCACAGGCAGGTCGACAATCACGTGCCCGACGCGCGCGTTCGGCCATTCGTAGGGCCGGTCGAACGCGCMTTCCGTCGTGGTCTTGTCGATGCCCAGGCCGGGCAGGCCAAGCAAGCGCGCCAGCATGGCCGGCACGATCGCCTGGCTGGCCGACGTGTTGTGCCAGGCCACCAGGTTGCCCGCGCCATCGAGCCCGGCCTTGAAGCGCGAGAGGCAGGCAGGCCGGTAGAAGTCGTGCGTGGTGTCCTGGACGCGCGACCAGATCGTCTGCACCGGCCGCCCACCGCCCGCGCGCGCGATTGCCACGGCCTGGGAGATGAAATCCACCTCCAGCCGCCGCCCGAACGCGCCACCGATCAGTTGCGGCTGCACATCGACCTTGTCGGCATCGATGCCGAGCACCTTCGAGGCCGCCCGGCGCGCCAGGCCAGGCAACTGCGTCGAGACCCAGACCCTGGCCGCGCCGTCGCGCACCTGCACCGTGCAGTTGATGGGCTCCAACGCCCCATGCGCGAGGTAGGGCGCGCTGTACTCGGCGCTGACTGGCCTGGCGGCGGACTTCAATGCCGCCTCGACATCGCCGTGCCGGTAATAGGCGTGGCCGTCGGAGGCATCCAGCGCCTGCGCGAGACGGCGGCTCACCTCCGGGCTGGACAGCGCGGCGGCGGGGCCAGGGTTCCACACGATCTTGACCGCATCCAGCGCCTTCATGGCCCGGTACGCGTTGTCGGCGATCACCGCCACCCCGCCGGTGCCGCCGTTGTAGGCATCGACCGCGAGCACCTTGACGATGCCCGGCATCGCGGCGGCATCCGCGCCGTCGAAGCTCGCCACCGTGCCGCCCAGCGTCGGGCACATCGTCACGCTGGCGTACAGCAGGCCCTCGGGCAGCACGTCGATGCCAAAACGCGCCGTGCCATCGATCTTGGACGCGGCCTCGATGCGGCGTGTGTCCTTGCCGATCAGCTTGAATTCGGATGGCGTCTTCAGCGCCACCTTTGCCGGCAGCGGGAGCTTCCCGGCTTGGGCCGCCAGTTCACCGAAGGTGGCTGTCTTCCCGGAGGGATGGAGTACCTTGCCGTCCTGCGCGCGGCACTCGCCCGCTGGCACGTTCCAGCGCGCGGCTGCCGCGCCAATCAACATCGCGCGGGCGGATGCGCCGGCCTCGCGCATCGGGTCCCACAGGTCATTGAGGCTCGACGAGCCGCCTGTCACCATCTCGCCGATCTCGCGCATGAGCTTGGCGGTCAGCCAGGCTGCCAGATGCCTGGCCACGCCGTCGTCGTCCGCGCGGAACGGGAGATCCTCGACGACGACTTCCAGGTTGTTGTAGATCTTGTCCACTGGCGCGTGCTCGACCTTGACGTGCGCCCAACTGGCATCCAGCTCGTCGGCCAGCACCATGGCCAGGCCGGTGTGCACGCCCTGCCCCATCTCGGAGCGGCACATCATGATGGTGACGGTGTTGTCGGCTGCTATCTTGACCCAGCCATTGAGCCCCACCTGCGTGCCAACCGCCGGCAATGGCTGCGATGTGGCCAGCCGCTGCCGTGGCGGCAGCACCGACCAGCCGATCAGCAACGCGCCCGCTGCCCCGAAGCCACCGATGCCACCGACCAGGAACGTTCTGCGTTTCATCAGAACGCGAGGCAGAAATCGATCAGGCGATGCGAGATGATCGCGGTGCCGGTGGCCTCGCCATCCGCAATGTCGCCCCCCGGGCTGGCGCGAAACAGATCGTCAAGCTGGTCCTGGCTCGTTTCCAGCAGCGTGCGCACGTCGTATGCCATATCCGCACCTCCAATGTGGGTCGCCTGCCTATAGCGCCGCTGTCGCCGCTGCCGCCGCTGCCGCCTTCGCCGTGGCCTTCGCTTCGCGCAAGAGCACATCGGCCGCCTTCTCGGCAATCATGTAGACCGCGCTGGCCAGGAAAAAGCCAGGAATCCTCGGGAAGACGGACGCATCGACAACCCGCAGCCCGCGCGTGCCATGCACGGAAAAATCGCTGCCCAGCACGCCGCCCGCCTCGCGCGCGCCGATGGCGCAACTGCACGAAGCGTGATGCCCCCAGGCGTTGTCGCGCACATAGCCGGCCAGCTCATCGTCGCTGCGCAGGTGCGCGCCAGGAAGCTGCTCCTGCGCGATCACGCCGCGCTCGATCAGCGGCGCTGCCAGCTTGCGCACAAAGCGGATGGCGTCGATCACCGCGCGCAGATCCTCGTCCGCCCCCGCCCCGCCTTCTTCGAAATAGTGGAAATTGATCAAGGGCGGTTCGAGCGGATTCGCGGAGCGCAGCCGCACCGTGCCCGCGCGGTTGCGCGTGTGCGCCTTGAGAATGGCCCAGGTGAGTGCATCGTCGCTCTGGGCGAAGAGTTTGGAGTAACCCGGGAAATAGCCGGTGAAATGYTCGACCAGCGCCATGCAGAACACATCCGGCACGGGCGCGGATTTGCGCGAGCGCCGTGCCACCGCGATCGCCACGCCGTTGGAAGTGTAGACCCCATGCCGGCCGTCGCGCCAGCTGCAATAKGCCGGATCATCCTTCTGGAAGCGGGCGCCATCGAGGATGCGCCACGGCTGCGCCATCCGGCTTACCACGCCCACCTCATAGCGATCCTGGAGATTGCGCCCGACACCCGGCAAGTCCACGTTCACGGCAATGCCGTGCGCGCGAAGGTGCTCGGCCGGGCCAATGCCCGACAGCATCAGCAGTTGCGGCGTATTGAACGCGCCGCCCGCCAGGATCACCGCACGGCGCGCGTGCACTGCATGGCGCACGCCGGGCGCCGTGCTTGGCGAGACATGGGCCCGGTAGAGTTGCTTGCCTTTCAGGTATTCGACACCGGTCGCCGTGCCGTGCGCGTCCAGCAGCACGCGCGTGGCCAGCGCGTCCATCTCGATATGCAAGCACGACGGCAGGCGGGCTGCCACGTCGAGCACCCGTTCGCGCGCGCCGTTGCGGGCATGCCCGCGCGTGGAAAGCGGCGTGTAGCAAACGCCGTTGAAACATCGCCCCCCCCAGATCCTGGCGTTCGGATCGCCCTGCCAGCGCAAGAAGCTCAGGACCGCGTGCAGGCGCCGCGGCACGCTGCGCGCCGCCAGTTCCATGGAGCCCAGGATCAGGCGCGTGAGCGCATTGTCGGTCAGCGCTTCCAGCGGGAACGCGCGCTCGGTGCTGAGCCATCCGTCCCAGCCGTGCGCCGTGGGATCGAAGCCAAGGCGGCGCGCGAGCGCCCACAGCGGACGGTGCCGGCATTGCTCCAGCGTCTTGGCGTACCGGCGCATGCGGGCGGCTTTCCACGAGTGGTCGCCGGTCAGCTCGGCAATGCCGTCCCAGTCCGAGTCGTGCGGGTAGAGGAAGATMATCGCGTTGTGCGCGGTGCAGCCGCCCAGCGTCGCCGCCCGGGGATAGAGCACGCCTTCGCTGCCGTACTTCGGGTCCCTGCGCTGCTGTGCGTCGTCCGCGTAGTGGCGCACAAAGAAATTCCAGCTCATCGCCGGATTCTCGGAGGCGCAGGCGTGAAACGCCGGCACCTCGTAATCCTCCGGCATGCAAGCCGTGCCAGGCTCGCGCGCATCGTTGCCGGCCTCGAGCAGGAATACGCGCATGCCCGCCTCCGCCAGCCGCGCGGCGAGCGTGCCGCCCCCCGCGCCGGAACCGACGATCACGTAATCCCATGCTTGTTCGCCTGGAGCAGACATATCCCCGCCGCGCCGCCTACGTCAAAACGTCTTGAGAAAGGCAATCAAGGCCCGTTTATCGTCATCGCTCAATACCGGCTCCTGCCCGAACGATTGCTCATCGGCGCTCAGGCCGGCCTGGTTGTTGAACTCCGCCGTGCCGAAGTAATGGCCGCGGTTCACGACAAAATCCGGGCACTTGCTGAGTGCCAGCATGGGCTTGACCAGGTTGGCGTAGGTCTTGCCCAGATCCGCGTCGGTCGCACCCTCGGGCACGGAGGCCAGGTCCGATCTCAGCTTGAGCGCAAGGCCCACCACCTTGGCCGCGTGCTCGGCCTTGGCGCCGACGTCGCTGGTCTCAGATAGCGGCTGGATATTGGCCAGCAAGTTGACCGGCATCTGCTTGGGTGCCGGCCCGATGGTCACATCGCCGCCCGCCCCCACCAGCCACGGCGCATAGCGGTGCATGAAGCCCTGCAACGGCTTGAGCGCGTCCGGCACGAAGCCCTCCGGCACCGTAATCTGGCTGCGCTCGGTGGTGCGGTCGATGGTGCCTGGCACCTTGGCGCCCAGGATGTCGTCATGCACGCGCTTCTCGGGCCAGAGCAACTGCTCGATGGAGGCATCGAAAACCTGGATGCGGCTGGCAACCGACGGATCCTCGCTGAAGGGCCCAAGTGTGTTGTTAAGCAGGAACGGGGCCGTCGACCAAACGCTGATCAGCGAGGGCACGCGGGTATAGCCACGGCCGCCGGCCGGCATCCGGTAATGCCAGCGCTCGCCAGTGAAGGGGTCGTTGAGGGTGACGCTACCCACCGAGGGCAGCGTCTTGTATGACTCCGACGAGAAGTTGTCCCAGATATTTCCGCGCAACGCATTGGTCGCAAGCGGGCTGCACACGTTGGTCCGCAGCAGCGTGGCGGGAATGCGCGCATCGGATGACAGATAGTTGCCCGCCAGGAAGTCCGGCGCCTTGACCATCTCGCGCATCTGCGCTTTGAACGCATCCGTCTGCGTCCATTTCCAGTACCGCATGAAGCAGGCGAGATAGTTCGGGCCCGCGCAGTTCCGCAGGTTCAGGCTGGCCGGCGGCGGCGGCGCCTTGCTGGAATGGCAGCGCGCGCAAGTGTCGGCGAACACGACCTTGCCCCGGTCGAGCATCTGCGCGCCGGCCGGCGTGGACGTATCCGCCAGGAAGCCAGCGCCGCCCGGGGCATCGCGCAAGTGGTCCGGCGGGGTCGCCTTCAGCAGGAACAGCGCCATGTTGGTCGTGCCGGCTTCCGTCGCCCCCCAGTAGCTCGAGTTCTTCTGCGCCACGGCAAGCTCGACGGGCGAGATCGCCTTGCCGCCAAGGATCGGGTTGAAGTGCAGCAGCCATTCCTCGCTGAACAGGCCGATATTCAGGTACACCCGGTTCAATGCGCCCAGCACGCCGACCGAATCGGCGCCGTCCTTGAGCACGTGCGGCGTCCATACCGTATCGGGCGGCGTGTAGAACTGCGTCAACGCGCCGGTCTTGACGAAGTCATTGAGCTGCCGGTTGTTCAGCTCGCCCCCGGCCAGCTTTTCTTCGCCGATGCGCCTGGCCACGCCCATGCGCGCCATCAGGTCGTAGAGCGCGTTCATGGTGCGGGGGTTGTTGATGTTGTCCGTGGACACCAGCGAAGTATCCATGGTGCCCGGGCGGAAGGTATGCACGAGCTGGAACATGAAATTCTGCCGGCCCTCGGGTGTCGATGCGTTATGGATGAACAGCCGGTCTACCCACATGTACTGCGCGCCCACCGTGGAACTCAGCTCGGGCCATTGCGGGTGCGCGGGATCCCCAGGGGGATGGATCGGGCTCGGGCCCACGTGGCAGAAACCGCATGCCATGCCAACGCGATAGGGCCGCACGAGATCCGCGCGGTTGTAGTACTTGGGATCGATGTAATAGCGCTGCGGATCCCATGCCTTCGCGGCCTTCTCGTCAAAGGCCGGGTTGGGGAACAGCCGCAAGCCGATGATGCCCGTGGGGTAGCCG
>NZ_JBFTSF010000259.1:0-8949 GCF_056399905.1 Cupriavidus sp. 01L46 | reverse complement strand
CCCATCGGAGGCACGGCGCCCGCCTTCGCCGGCGCGCTGCCGGTCAGCGGCGGCTCGACGGCGAAGGGCGTGGCGATCCAGATCACTGGCGCGAACGGCACGCCCGCGACGTTCAATCAACGGCAGCCGCTCAGCGCCTATAGCACCTCGACCGGCGGCACCTACTCGATCCCGATGATGGCCCGCTACGTTCAAACTGAAGCGACGGTCACTCCCGGCACGATTTCCGGCATGATGTCCGTGCTGGTGGACTACCAGTAAGAGCGCACTGGCCGCGTCACCGTGTCAAGACCGGAAGATCGCGATTCGACCGGACTGCGCTCACAGGGCGAGGTAGTCAACGACGCGATCCGCGCGTCCGTCGCAGCATGTTGTCGCGGCGGGCAGGCCTGCATCGACCGCGATCGGATGGTGAATGTGCCATTCCGCTTGCAAGCGCCACCGCGCCGCGGTGACGCGCGTCGCCGGATCCGGCAGGCGCAGTGGCAGGCCGGTGCGATACCGGCGAAACGCGCCGAACTTTCTCGAAGATTCCGCCGCATATTCAAACTTGTCCGATTGTCTTCCCTGCCTAAGACACTCAGAATGTACCTGCTTCGATAACGACAGCATCGACACAGACACAGCGACTGCCACCCGGCCCACTAAGCGGCTTCGGTATCGGCGGCTAGCGCTTCCGCAACAATTCCGCACCCGTGTTTCAGACATGGGCGCGCAGCATTGGCAGCATGACATCCATCCTTAAGATCGGCGGCGCAGCGGCACTGCTCCTGCTTCAGATCTCTCCCGGCATCGCCCAGTCCCTGACACCGCACGCGGCGGCCGAGACCAGCGAAGCGACACGCCGACAGGCGCAGCAGGTCGACGAGGCGCTCACACGCGCCGCGGCCGCGGCGCCGGTCCTGTCCGGTGGCGAGACTTCCCCGCACGCAATACTCGATTTTCCCGCCGAGTCGCCGTGCTTCGACATCTCGCGACTTGCATGGAAGAACGCCGAGGCGTTCGCATGGCTCGTGCGCGCCGTGCAGGTGCGGGACGTGTGCGTCGGATCCGAAGGGGTCACCCGCCTGCGCGATCATCTGCGCTACCTGCTCATCGAGCGCGGCTATCTCACCACGCAAGTTCTCATCGACCAGCAGGACCTGCGCGCCGGCAAGCTGGAGATCGAGCTCGTGCCCGGCCGCATCGGCAGCATCGCCGAGACCGGCGACGCCCCAGGCCGCCGCCACATGGCAATGCCGATGCGCGAAGGCGATGTGCTCAATCTCCGCGATCTCGACCAGACACTGGAGAACATCCGCACCGTGGCCGGCGACGCATCGGTACGGATGGTGCTGGAGCCGGGCAAGGAGTTTGGCCAGACCGATCTCGCCATTCATCATGCGCCAGCGGTGCGCCGCTGGCGCGCCATCGTCACCGCCGACAATTCCGGCATCGACGCGACGGGCAAGAACCAGCTCGGCGGCGTACTGGTGKTCGACTCGCCCCTGGGACTGTACGACCAGCTCATCGCCACCTACAACAACGATGCGCACTTCGGCAACCATACCGTGGGATCGCGCGCGATGGGCCTGCAATGGACGGTGCCGTATGGCTATGGCTCCTTCTGGGTGGGCGCGAACCAGTATGATTTCCTGCAGACGATCGCCACGACCGCCGGCAACCTGCCCTACACGGGCCGCACGCGCACGTTCGAGGTGGGCGCCGGCAGCGTGGCTTACCGTACCGGCACCATGAAGGGCACGGTGCGCGCCAAGCTGTCGCGGCGGTCGGACGACGTGCGGCTTGGCGAATGGCCGATCGGCGTGCAGACGCGCGACATCACCAGCTACACGCTCAGCTACTCCCACTATCAACGCGCGCGCCGCATGACGTTCACCGGTGGCCTCAGCCTGCGCGGGAGCATTCCCGCGTGGTCGGCCAACAGCGGCTATGTGAGCGGAAGAACGCAATGGAACGGCCGCTACAGCATCCTCAGCGCCAACGCGAGCGTCGACGCGCCCTTCTCCGTCGGCCGGCAACGCCTGGGCTATCGCGCCAGCATGAATGCGCAGGCCGCGCCGAATGCAATTCCAGCGACCGAGATGCTCTCGATCGGCAGCCGGTACAGCGTGCGCGGCTTCGATGGCTCGCGCACCCTGGTGGGGCAAAGCGGATGGGTGCTGCGCAATGAAGTCGCACTGGCGATCGGGAACACCGGGCAGGAAGCCTATGCCGCGGCAGACGCGGGCGCCGTGGGTGGCAGCGTAACGCGCGAACTCGCAGGGCGAACGCTCGTTGGCGCGGCGCTCGGGATCCGAGGTGCGTACGGCAGGGTTGGCTACGACGTGTCGGTTGGCATGCCGGTGGCCAAGCCGGCCGGGTTCGAGGCGGCCCGGGTGACGGTGGCCGTGCAGCTATCCATGAAGCTTTGACATTGGGTTCATCCGGGTTTCGTGTGTTGTGTGCTGTGTGTTGTTTGTCGTGTGCGGCGATTCATCGCCGGGCTGAATCCCGCGCTGCCGTAGCCCCCCTCTCCCTCACCCCCCTCTCCCATTTCATGGGAGAGGGGAGCGAAACAGCGTTCTGCTTCCGGCGACTCCCGCCCGCATACGGTGCCCGCACGAAAGCCGGATGAACGGAAATTGCATTGATCCACAACCTGACGGAGGAAGCCAACCACAGCCATCACTGAAGCTCCAGCACCCTGACCCGGCATGCCCGCCCCCTATCGGCACGAATCTCCGTATGCCGGCGGCTGCCGTCTCTCACTTTACTTACATGGCCCAAATGATGAAAAAGACATCCATGATTGCCCGCCAGCCCAGCTGCAGCACCCTGCTGCGCGCACTGTTGCTGGCCGTCCCGGCGCTTCACGCCTCCATCGCTTCCGCACAGATCAGCGCGGCACCTGGCGGTCCGGCTATCGGCGCGACGGCCAATGGCGTGCCGCTCGTGCAGATCAACGCGCCAAACGCCGCCGGCGTATCGCACAACCAGTTCCAGAACTACAACGTGGGCGCCAATGGCTTGGTGCTCAACAACAGCGCCAACGGTGCTGCCACGCAGATCGGCGGCAACGTCGCGGGCAATTCCACACTCGCCAATGGCGCCGCCAGCGTCATCCTGAATGAAGTGGTCGGCAACTCCCGCACCATGTTGAACGGTGCAACGGAAATTGCCGGGCAGCGCGCCGCGCTGATCGTCGCCAACCCGAACGGCATCTCGGTGGATGGCGGCAGCGTGCTGAACGCCTCCCGCGTCACGCTGACCACGGGCACGCCGACCCTCGCCAGCGGTGGCGCAGTGTCCGGCTTCGTAGTGGCTGGCGGCGACATCGCCATCGGCGGCAAGGGGTTCGATGCCAGCACGGTGGACAAGGTGGACCTGCTGTCGCGCTCCATGAAGATCGATGCGGTGGTGCGTGCAAAGGACCAGATCCGCGCCGTGGCAGGCCGCAACGATATCGCGTATGACGGCGACCGCATCGACGCAAGGCAGACCAACGCGAACGATCTCGTGCCCGCGCGCGCGATTGACGTGGCCGCGCTTGGCGGCATGTACGCGAACGCCATTTCGCTGCGGAGCACCGAAGGTGGCGCCGGCGTTAACATCGCAGGCAAGGTGCAAGCGCTCACGGGCGACCTGAAGGTCGAGAAGAGCGGCAATGTCATTGGTTCGCCCTCTCAGAGCAACGGGAATGGGAACGGAAACTGGAACGGGAACTCGATCGGAAATGGGAACTCGATCGGCAACGGCAACGGAAACGTGAGCTGGAACGGAAGCGGAAATTCGATCGGCAACGGTAACGGAAACGGAAGCGGCAACTCGACGGGCAACGGCAACGGCAACGTAAGCTGGAACGGAAACGGAAATTCGATCGGTAACAATAACGGTAACGGAAACGTAGGCTCGAACGGAAACGGAAATTCGGTCGGCAGCGGGAACGGAAACGGGAACGTAAACTGGGGCGGGAACGGAAGGTCGGTCGGCAACGGTAACGGAAACGGAAACGTAAGCTGGAACGAAAGCGGAAATTCGATCGGTAACGGAAACGGCAAGGTCACTGGTCCGCTCCCTCCGAATGACGAGAACGCCAGCGGCGGCGGCACCGGCTTCGTTGCCGCCGGGAAGGCCACCGAGAACAAGCTCAGCATACAGTCCGGCGCGCAACTGATCGCGGCGGGCACCGCTGATATTCGCTCGGACAGCATGCAAAATGACGGCACGATCCGCGGCGCGTCCGGTACCTCGATCAATTCGACGACGCTGATCAATCGCGGGACAATCGAGTCGGACCGCGACGTCACGGTGGGCACAACCACGTTGCAGAACAAGAACACCATCAAAGCAGACGGTGCGCTTTCGTTACGTACGACAACCCTGATCAACGATGGAAATGTGCTTGCCCAGGGAGGCGACCTCGCCGTGAATAGCACAACCATCACCAACACAGGTAGGCTCAGCAGCGCGACCGGAGCCACCAAGGTAAATGGGACGACGTTCTCGAATTCCGGCAATATCACCGCAAGCCGGGATCTGTCGGTCAAAGCGACGACCGCCAGCAACAGGGGGACTCTCTCCAGCGAGCGTGGCAACGTTGAGGTCTCCAGCCTCATGTTCACCAATACGAACCGCATGTCCGCCGAGCAGGGCAAGGTCAAAGTGCAGTCGACGCTGTATTCCAACACCGGAACCATCGAGCAAGCCAAGCCCGTAGAGCAAACCAAGCCGGTGGAGCCGGCCAAGCCCGTGGAACAAGCCAAGCCGGTAGAGCCAGCCAAGCCCGTGGAGCAAGCCAAGCCGGTAGAGCCAGCCAAGCCCGTGGAGCAAGCCAAGCCGGTAGAGCCAGCCAAGCCCGTGGAGCAAACCAAACCGGTGGAGCCGGCCAAGCCCGTGGAACAAGCCAAGCCGGTAGAGCCAGCCAAGCCCGTTCAGCAAGCCAAGCCCGTGCAAGTCTGGCCTGTGCAGGTCTGGCCCGTGCAACAGGTCTGGCCGGTGCAGCAAGTCTGGCCCGTACAGCAAATCTGGCCGGTACAGCAAGGCTGGTCCGCACAGGTCCCGGTCGTCCGCCCCTGGTGGCAAACGATGTCCATCAGCTGGAATACGCGCTGGTACTGACGCGCTAGAGACACTCGTCGCATAACACGACGCGGATGAGCCAAGGAAAGGCGGGCGCCGTCCCGGCGCCTGCCTTTCGTGCAGATTGCAATTAAACCTTGGTGCCCAACCATCTGACCGCTGCCGCAACGGACCGACTCACTACAAAGAGCCTCCGCAATTCTCTTTCCGCGGAGAGATTTCCTTCCAGGCAAAGCGCCGTGGGGGTTTTTGGCGCTTTAACCAATGTCGATTCCGCCCTTTGCCCACTTTGCTGATGTTCGTCACGTCGCGCCAAAAAAAACCCAGGCTGTCACGGGGATAACAGCCTGGGGCGCGATTGCGGGGTCGGAGGGGGTCACCCACTCTGCAAAGGTAGATCGTCGACACATAGGGGTATGCCGACAAACAAAAGTCTAACGGGGTTTCATGGCGCAGGAAATCGGATAAGTCTGAATTTAATGGCGCGGGAGATCGGATAAGTCCGAATTGATCAAGCCAGGACAATTGCCTTCCTCCTCAGTCCACACACGCATCTAGGTCCAGAGCCCGGTAATCAAGAACCGGGTCCGCCGTTACGCAGAATCGGATTTGTCCGATTCTCAGCCCATGTTTGCGGTGCTAATATCGGCCCGCTGATCAGCTTCGCCCGGATAGGCCGGCAGCGTTGCGTCGCTTTTGCGCTTCGGAGGTAAGCCTTGTCTAGTTCCGTTATTCCTTCCCAACTCGATGTGCCGCCACCATGGGGCACGCGCTTCGATATACGCGATACGCTCGCTGCATACCGTGCCGAGGCCGTGAAAATCCATCTTGCCGCCACGCGCCCCACCCATGTGCGGGCATTGCGCCGCGAGCGGCTGCGCGGGCTGGCCGCCGGCACGGTGGGCTGCGGCATGGCGGCCGTGGCGGCGTGGCTGGTGGCGGCCTGGTTGACGGGCCCCGCGCCTGCGCCCTTGCCCGCGTCCTTGCCCGCATTCAAGCCTGTGTCCATGCCAGTGTCCTCGCCCGTGTCTTCGCCAGCGCAATCGCCCGCACCAGATGCGGGGCTGCAAGCCGCTGTGGCCGAGCAGCCGGAAGCCGTGGTGGCCGCGGTTGGCTCGCCCGCGCCCGCGGCTCCTCTCCCCGCCCTTTTGCAGGCTAAAAACGCAATCACCAGCGCAACCATCAGCCCCATCGCCGCGCCGGTCCAGCACGCCGTAGCCCGCAGGCATTCGTATGCCGCGCCGATTCCTGCCAGGCAAGCGGCCGCGCGCAGCGCCAGGGTGCCCGTAGCCTATGACGCGGGCGATAGCGCTGACGATAACGCGGGCTATAGCGTTAGCTATAAGTTGGCTATGCCGACGTACGATGCCGGCTCGCGCCCGAGCGCCGTGGCCTATCTGCCGCCCGACTCGCATATCTCGTTGCATGGGCACTCCCGGCTGATCGACGAGTAAGGCTGCGACCTTCCACGTGCGCCGATTTCCGGTGCTCGATCTCGGCCGCCGTGGAAGAAGGGTTGAGCGCCGTGCTTTTAATACTTGTCCGATTCAAATCGGGCGAATGCGTCTCTAGAATGCCCCTGTTGGTCAAACTCTCTCAACGCTACCCGTCAACGCCTCCAGACGCACGTCCCCATTTCCAACAACGGATTTAGATCCGGTGCATTTGCTTTGGGGGTCAGGAAGAAAGGAGACTCCAAGTGCAGAAGAAATTGCAAAAGATAGCGCAACAAAAACGCGCGTTCGCTCGCCGTGCGGCGGCCGCGGCCATGCTGCTTGCCGCCGTCAATGCCGGTGCCGCAACGTTGGCACAACCCAGCGAGCTTGACGACGGGCGAGCCACCCGGCTGAGCGGCCTGGTGGCGACCATGTATCCCGAGCTGGACGCCTTGTACAAGGATCTGCACGCGCACCCCGAGCTTGCATTCGCCGAGACCCGCACGGCATCGCGGCTCGCCAGGGAGATGCGCGCGCTCGGGTTCGAGGTGACCGAGAACGTGGGAAAGACTGGCGTGGTGGCCCTGTACCGCAACGGCCCGGGCCCGACCATCATGGTGCGCACCGACATGGATGGCCTCCCCATGGAAGAGAAGACCTCTCTGCCCTATGCCAGCAAGACAGTCACCACGTGGAACGGGCGCGAGAGCCTCGTTGCGCATAGTTGCGGCCACGACTTGCACATGGCAACCTGGGTAGGCGCCGCGCGCGCCCTGGTCGCCATGAAGGCCCAGTGGCGCGGCACCTTGATGTTCGTGGCGCAGCCGGCTGAAGAGATCGGCGCCGGCGCCAGGGCCATGCTGGCCGACGGACTGTTCACGCGCTTTCCCAAGCCTGACACAGCGCTCGCCTTGCACACGGATCCCCGGCCTTACGGCACGGTCAGTTACAGCATTGGCCCAATGACGTCTGCGGCCAGCGCATTCGAGATCCTCTTCAAAGGCCGTGGCGGACACGGCTCCGCACCCAACAAGGCGCTGGACCCGATCATCATTGCCTCGCGATTCGTCACGGATGTGCAGGCCGTGACGAGCCGGGAAAAGGATCCGATGGCATTCGGCGTGATCACCGTCGGCGCGCTCCAGGCAGGAAGCTCGGGCAACATCATTCCCGACAGCGCGGTCCTGCGCGGCACCATCCGCGCTTACGATTCCGGGGTGCGGGCATTGCTTGTCGACGGGGTGCGGCGCGTTGCGCGGGCATCGGCAAGCGCGGCCGCCGCACCTGAGCCGGAGATCACGATTACCGACAATGGCCTCGGCGTGGTGAACAGCGAAACTGTGGTCGCACGCGTCGAGGCCGCGTTGCAGACCGGCCTGGGCAAGGACAAGGTGGCCCGTACGCTTCCGCTCACGACCAGTGAGGATTTCGCGGAGTACGGCGGCGAGGGGGTGCCCTCGATGTTCTTCCTTGTGGGAGTGCTTGACCCTGAAGACGTCTCGGCCGCAAACAAGAGCGGCGGCAAGCCCCTGGTTTTCAATCACTCGCCCTACTTCGCCCCGGTGCCCGAGCCGTCGATCAAGACCGGTGTCACCGCCATGAGCCTGGCCGTACTTAGCCTGCTTGCGGCACCTTGAACGCGCTTCGCCGTGCGATGCTCCCGCCTGAGCGCGGGCGCAAGCCTTTTAGAAGCGGGCCGAGTACTGAAGCATGTAGAAGTTGATACCGGGGTTCGGCTCCTTGATGCCGGCGTTGGAGTAGTGCTGGAAGCGCACCRCCAGTTCCGAGTCGATCGCGTCCCCGAACCGGTAGCCGGCAGCAATGCGATCGCCAAACTGGAATGCCGTCGAGAAGACCTTTGAGTCCGAGATGCGAGTCCGCGACAGCAGGTGCACACCGGCGCCGACTTCCGCGAAAGGCCCCGAGCGGCCCGCACCCTGGACCCGGAGGATGGGTGTAAAGCCCACATCGCCCATGAGGGTACTATTGCTGCCATGTGGATTCCACCCGCCAACGGAAGCTTCGAGACCCAGGCGAACACGGATTGACCGCGAGCTCGTCGCCCAAAGGTCGGTCTTCAGGTTCCATCGCGCCTCCAGGCGCGCGATCGAAGCCTCGCCGCCCGCACCCAGCGCTGCCCCAAGACGAACCGGCTCAAACCACGCGGCATCCTCGCTGGCGGGCGCGGCAAGCGCGGCGGCGCTGGCAAACGCACTGGAAATCAGGACAAAGGAGAAGACCGATCTAAGCATGACGAAAGCCTTGTGAAGATTAATTTTTGTTTCTTTGACAACTTGATCGCGTTGGCGCTGTTCAGATTAAACGTTGATGACCTGCTTGCCGAGAGCTGACGCGATGACATCGTCGGCGGAAACGCCTTCCTTGTTCCAGCTCATCAGCCGTTGCCAAGCCAGGTAGTTCGGCAAGTACTTGGTGGCCACGCCCCTGAGTT
>NZ_JBFTSF010000258.1:0-9079 GCF_056399905.1 Cupriavidus sp. 01L46 | reverse complement strand
GTCCCGACGTGCCCGAGTAGTTGATGCGCTGGTAGTCGAACAAGAAGGACAGATCCTKCCTCGGCGACCATTGCATGCCGAGCAGCAGGTTCTCCGGGATATCCAGGCGGCCCTGGTCGGCCAGCAAGCCCTCGTACTCCTTGAGCCGCCCCATGCGGATGCGGGGCGAGTACGCCGCGCCGAAGCTCAGCGCATCGCTGGCGCGCCAATAGGACCCAACCCGCATGCCGATGCCAAACGACGACGCCGTGCCCTGGTTGGTCAGGTGGTTCGGCGCTGCCGACTGCGGCGCGAGTGCCTGCAGGCCCTCCGCGCTGAAGAGCTGCCCCGCGATCAGCAGCGAGAAACCCACCGAGAACGACTCGGAGACCTTGGCGGAGACCGTCGGCGCCATCGTCAGCTGCTTGATCGTGGTGGCGGCCCTGCCGCTGCCGCATAGCAAGTTGCCGCGATAGGTGGTGCCGGCCGGTGCCGGCGACGGCGCCAGGCAGGTGGTGGTGTTGCCCTCGAAGTACGTGCCGGCGCCATTGCTGTAGCCGACAAGGCTCAGCGACAGGTCCGGGTTGATCATGCGGCTGTACGCGATATCGGCCAGCGGCACCCAGCGGCTCTCGCTGTCCGTGCGCGTGTCGAGCGCCCCGCCCACCGGCGCCGGCAAGCCCGCGGCCCGGCTCATGCTGGTCCTGCCGTTGATCGCGATCAGGTTGCCGTCGAAGCGGTTGCCGGCCCAGACGGTGGTGGCGGGGTTGCTCGCGCCGCCGAACGCATCCCGCGTCGACGCCGCCGCGGCGCCGGCCACGCCGCGCGCTTCGGCGCCGTAGCCGATCTGGAAGTAGCCGTTGTCGGCCAACGCAAGCGCGGGGCACAGCGCTGYCGCGGATGTGACGATCCACTGTCTTGAATTCACTGTTGTCTCCATTGTCGTTGTTATCAAAGCGGGATCGTCTTTGCGCTCCTCGCGATTTTTTTGGGGGGGCTGCTACGGTTGATGCCCGGTGATCGAGTTCGTCAGCACGCCAAGCCCGGCGATCTCCACGTCGACCCGGTCCCCGTCGTCCAGGAAGCGCCATTGCTCGATGCCGGCGCAGTTCGGCACGCAGCCAGTGGCCAGCAGCTCGCCGCCGTGCAGCGTCTCGTTGGCCGACGCATAGCTGACGATGCGGTCGATGCGATGGGTCATGCCAGCCGTGCTGCCTTCGCCGCGCACCTCGCCGTTGACGCGCACGGTCACGCCCAGCGCGTGGGGATCGCGGATCTCGTCCGCGGTGACGATCCAGGGGCCGAGGCTGTTGCTGCCATCGAAATCCTTTCCCTTGGCCGGGCCTGCGCTGGGCCGGGTGCGCATCTCCTTCATGAGCTGTGCGCGTTCGGAGAAGTCGTTGAAGATCACGTAGCCAAAGACATGCGACATCGCCGCCGAGGTGCCGATGTTCTTGCCGGGACGCCCGACGATGACGCCCAGTTCGGCCTCGTAGTCCAGCTTGGCGCCGGGATCCGGCCGCCGCACCTTACTGCCGTGGCCGGACAGGTTGAGGCGCACGCCTTTGTAGTAGATCGGTGTTTCGTAGAAGGCCTTGGGCACCTTGCCGGCGCCGAGGGCGCGCATCAGCATGCCCGTCGCCGGGCGCACGCCATGCGCCATGACCTGTTGGAACGCATTCTTCAGATGCTGCTCGTACACGCTGAAGCAGCGGATCTGCGGGGGACGGTATGGCACCTCGAAGCGGACCTGGCGCAGCGCATGCGCCAGGTGCGCGCAGCCCGGCTTCGCGCCTTGCGCTTGCAGCTTGCGCAAGGCGGGCAGCGTTTCGTCCTGGTGCTCGATCAGCGCCAGCAAGGTGGCAAAGTGCGGATCCCCGGCAAAGGATGCGGTCACATCCAGCACGCGGTCGCCCGCTAGCGCCAGGCCGACGTGGCTCGCCACGTCGGCGGTGGAAAACGTACACAGTCTCACGATGGACGGCCTCTCAACGCAACGTCAGGAACTGGCGGCTGGTCACCTCGCCAGGACGCATCAACAGCGCTGCGGGCTCGCCCGCCTTGTAGCGCTCCAGCAGATGCTCCGGATCGAACTCGACACCGATGGCGTTCTCGGCGAACGCGCCGGAGCGGAACCAGGTATCCAGTTCCTCCGGTGTGGCGAAGTTGTCGACCTGAAGCTCGGCCTGGATGCCGTCGGGATCGCGGAAGTACAAGGACGTGGTCGGCCCGTGGTTGATGCACCATTCCGGGCGCAGGCCGTGGCCCTTCAGGCGCTCGTAGGTATGCAGCAGGTCGCCGAGCGAGCCGAAGGTGAATGCCACATGGTCCAGGCCTGTGCTCTCGCGCCGCTTCGGGTCGAAGTTGGCGGCATTGATCAGGGCCAGGCGGTGGTGCTCGTCGTCGTAGGACAGGAAGCAGAGCAAGGCGTTGCGGTACATCACGCGCGCGCCCAGCACCACGCTCCACCAGTGGATCGTCTCGTCGAAGCGCCGCGTGGTGAGCACGATGTGCGCAAGCTTCTGCGGCGCACGGGCCTCCGGGTCCGGGCAGGGAATGGGAAACTGGTCCATGCTGTCGCTCATTGCATCTCCTTGGTGAGGCTGGTGGGGCTGGGGTGGCTGGGGTGGCTGGTGCAGCTTGGGGGCCTGATCGAGCTGGCAGGGCTGGCCGGCAGTGCCGCGGGAGCGGCGGACCAGGACACCAGGCGCGAAATCACATCCGGCAATGTCGCGCACGGATCGGCGCACTGGCGCCGGCTGCGCCAGGCCACGATGCCGTCGCCGCGCAGCAGCACCGCGCCGGATTCATCGATCTCCATCGCGGTGGCGAATGCCGAGGCACGGATGCGAAACTGCGCGCCGTCGTCAGTCCCGATGCGCGGACACGCCACGTCGATGCCCCAGTCGGCACGCAGCCGCGCCAAGGCCGCCTGCCAGCGCACGCGCTCCTTGTCGCCCACCAGCAGCGTCAACGGCGCTCGGCGCGCGAGGTCCCGCGTCGACAGCGACTCGCCAGCGGTCTCGCTCCAAAGATGCGGGATCAACGAGCCCGGGCTTGTGGTCGGCCAGTACTCGGTGCCGCTGTGCGGGGATTGCGGATGCGGATGCGGCTCGCGGCAGACAAAGCCACTCGATAGCGCATAGCCGAGATCGGTGCCGAGCGTGACAAAGACTTCGCGTTGCTTGTCGATCGCCCTTCTGACCTTGGCGCGCACGGCAACCCCCGCGGGCGCGGTGCTCGCCAGATGGCGCAGGGGTTTCAGGCCGGCCCCCGCCACGGTGCGCAACAGGCTGCGCGCRGCGCGCCTGGGCAGCAGGCGGACCGGCGTGGAGCGAGAGAGCGCGGCCAGCGTCTTGAGGCCGGCGGGGTCCGCGCCGGCGGCGCGCAATACCTCGTCGGACAGGTCGCTGAGCTGCTGCGTGCGGTGCGCGTGGGCGGCGGCGCTCTGCGCGCGCTCGGCGGCGTAGCTGGACAACAACCCGTGCGCAAGGCCTTCTGGCACATACCCGCCCAACAGCAATTGCAGCCGCCACGCCAGGCTCGCGGCGTCTTCGATCCCATGGTTCATGCCAAAGCCGCCGATGGCGGAGAAGCCGGCAGCGGCATCGCCCAGCAACATCACCCGGCCCACCCTGCTGGTCTCGGCACAGCGCAGCGCCATCGTCCAGGGACGGATCGAGACAATGCTGGCATCGATGCGGTCATCGCCAATCGCCGCACGCACCAGTGCCAGCGCCCGCGCTTCGGGCATCTCGCCGGCGGGCTCGATCTCGGGCAGCACCACCGTCGACAGGACCCAGTCTTCGTCGTCGGCGGTGTGGGCCGTGAGCGTGCCCACGATGGCGGGGTTGAGAATCCAGTACAGCGGGCTGGGCCGCGACGTGGTCAACCTGTCCAGCTTCGCGCGGAAATGGATCTGCGCGACCGCTTGCAATGGGGTAGTGGTGGAGCGCACGCCAAGCAGGCGCCGCACGGTGCTGTGCGCGCCATCCGCGCCCGCAACGTAGCGCGCGGTGCGCCGCACGATCCGCCCGCTGCGCAGCTCGCGCAGCGTCAACACGCAGGCGTCATCGTCCTGCGACAGCGCCTCCAGTTCATGTCCTGCCAGCAGTTCGATCAGCGGGCTGTCGGCCACGCGCTGCCGCAGGATGGGATCGGCCACGTTCTGGGACAAGTGCAGCGGCCGGCAAGGGCCGCTGCCCAGAAGGCGGGCGGTATGCACCGGGTCGTTGCCGATCGGCACACAGCGCCCGAGATCCACCCCTGCCAGTGCCGTGCACCACGTGATGTAGCGCAGCTTGAGCGGTGGCGAGCTGATCTCGCGCAGCGCCTCGGCCAGTTCCGCATCGATCGAGCGGATCACCTCCATGGCGCGAGCCGACCAGACATGCCCGCGCGGATGCGTATCCGTGCCGCGCTGGCGGTCGACCAGCAGGCAGCGAATGCCGCGGCTGGCCAGCAGGAGCGCCAGCACGGAGCCGGCGATGCCGGCGCCGATGATCGCAACGGGACTGGGTTGCCCGGCCTGTCGGAGAGGCACGGCTTCGGGATCGATGTTCACGGGGGGACCTTTCACTTGAGCTTTGATGATTTCAGGCACTGAGAGGCACTGACGGGCACGGGGACTTGCAGGACTTCGCACAGGGCGGCCAGGACGTCGCCGGGCGCTACGTCCGCCTGCAATGCGTAGCGCCATGCGACGTGCCCGTCGGGGCGCACCAGGATGGCGGCGTCGGGAAGGCCACCATTCCACGCGGGTAGTTGCGGGTGGTCGTCGCGATGCGTGATGGCATCGAGGTCCAGGCCGCGCACCGGCACGCCTAGCGCCTGGCTCACGCTACGGCCAAGCGCGGCGCACGGCTTGCCATGGCGGCCAAAGCCCGCGAGCAGGAAGTGCGCGTTGCCAACGAGATCGTGCGAGGTGGCCGGCGCCCCCGGGGCGCCTTGCAGCCGGAAGTGCGGCAGGCGTGCGCCCGGCGTGAACGACTGCGCCACCTCCAATACCGGATGCGATGCGATGGGCACGGCCGGCGTTGCGGCGCCGCTCGCACAGATTGCCGCGCTCCGGTAGACGTAGCCCAGGTCCAGCCCCAGCGTATTGAAGTGCTCCATCTGCGCTTCTGCGGCCCGCTGCACGTCTTGCCGGATGCGGGCGAACTTTGGCGAAGACGCTTGCTGTACGTTCCGGGTCCGCGCTTCGACGGGCGCCACCAGCAGGCGCTTGACCGCCGAGCGCAGGGCGCCGGGCAGCACGCGGGCCGGGGCGCTGGCGCGCAGCCGCGCGAGCGTTGGCAAGCCCGCTTCGTCAAGGCCCAGCGCCGCGGTCACCTGCCCCATCTTTTGATGGTTGGCCACGCTGACGCGGCTGTTGGTCTCGGCGACCGGCTTGCGCTCGGCGCCATACGTGTCGAGCAGCCCGGGCGCCGCTTTGCCCTGCATGACAAGGGCCAGCTTCCACGCCAGGTTGTGCGCATCGGCTGCGCCTGTGTTCAGCCCCAGCCCGCCCGTGGGCGGAAAACGATGGGCGGAGTCTCCGATCAGGAAGGTGCGCCCCTTGCTGTAGGGCTCCGCAATGTGCGCCTGCATCGTCCAATTCGACAGCGACGTGATGCGCAAGGGCAGATGGCGCTCGCCAAGCGCGGCCCGCAGCATGCGCTCGCACCTGGCCACCGGGAAATCGGCCGGCGATTCGTACGCCGGGAAATACGGCGTCATGAACACGGAGTAGCGCGCCGCATCGTGCACGATGAAGGTGCCCGGGGCCTGCGCCGAGAGGATCCAGAACAGGATCGACGGACTGTCCTTGACCAGGTGCCGGATATCCGCCTCGAAGTTGATGGTGACGAGATGCGCCAGGTTGGTCTCCCCCACCATCGGCAGCCCAAGCCCACGGCGCACGGCGCTGCCCGCGCCGTCGGCCGCGATCAGCCAGTCGCTGCGCACCCGATATGCTTCACCGGTGGCGGCATCCCGCACCACCGAGGCCGCGCCGTGCGCGTTGTGCTCCGCGCTTTGCCACACCTGGCCGAAGCGCGCCTCGCAGCGTGCGCGGCGCGATACCTGCGCAAACAGCAAACGCTCCAGATGGTGCTGGGGAATATTCGCGGTCCGCTTTGTGCTGGCCGCCGCCATATTGGCAAGGTACGTGTCGCTGGCGATATCGATGCGCGCCAGGTCTGCCTCGGCCAGGTTGCGCCGCCAGGTCACGAAGCGCGCCCCGGCCGCATGCGTGGTGATGCCGGCCAGGTCCTCGTCCGTCACGCCGATGCCAGCCAGGATCTCCTGCGTTCTCGCGTTGATGACATGCGCCTGCGGGGCAAGATGCAGGTCGTCGCGCTGCTCGATCAGGAGCGACTCGATCCCCTGGTCCGCCAGCAGCGCCGCCATGAGCATGCCAACTGGGCCCGCGCCCACGATCAAAACCGGAACTTCCAACTCCCGCATACCTGCCCCCAAATGTTGCCAGCCACCTCACAGCCGCCATGGGACGTGAATTTATACAAGTATAAGTCAATGGCACACTAGTACTTATACTTATATCAGGATGGCTAGCAAAGGACTGGCAAAGGGCTGGCGTTACCGGTTACCGGCGCCCGGCCACCCGGATTCAAGCCCCGGGGCATGTGGGAGAATGGCGGCATCGTTACCGTGTGCGAAACGCGTCGCTAGCCAACATGACCCCTGTCGAGACCCGACGCCCCAAGATTCCCGCCCGCAAGCCAGCCGCCCAGACACCCGCGGCCACGGCGAGCGCATCCCGCGCCGCCGAAGCATCGGGGCGGCAGCGGCTGATCGAAGCCGCCGAGCTCGAGTTCACGCAAAAGGGGTACGACGGCGCCTCGGTGCTGTCGATCGCCAACCGCGCGGGCGTGAAGCAGCCGCTGCTGAACTACCACTTTGGCAGCAAGGAAGGCCTGTGGCGCGCGGTGGTGGAGAACGCCTACACGGGGTCGCTCACGGCATCCCGGCAGGCAGCGGATGCGCCCGATCCGGCCGATCCGCTCGCGCGGCTGCAAGCGGCGCTAAGGGCTTTCGCGGTCAGCAATATCCTGCATCCGGCGGCGCACTCGCTTGTGCTGATGGAGGTCGCGCAGGATGGCCCCAGGCTGGACTGGCTGGTGGACAACTACATGAAGCCGTTTCATGACAAGCTCGATGCCCTGATCGCGGAGTRCCACGCGGCGCAGTTGCTCAAGCCCTACCCGCCCGAACACGCCAGCGTGACGATGACCGCCACGCTCACGGCCGTGCAATCGGCCACGCATCTGATCCAGCGCCTTTACGGCGTCGGGCCCATGACGGCCGAACAGGCGGAGCAGCACGCGGAACAGGTCATCGACGTGCTGCTCAACGGCATGCTCGCGCGCCCTGCCAGCCGCCGGCGGGCGGCGGGCGCCAGGTAGGTCAACGGCGGGCAACGCCCGCTTCAAGATAGCGCGCCAGCTCATCGGCACGCACGCCGATATACGGCCTGGCGCGCGCCTTCATGCTCATGTCGCAGTTGCCGGCGTTGGCGGCGCCTTGCATGACATGGCTGATCGCGCCCGCCATTTCGGGGCTGATGGCCTTGCCCGCGTTGCCCGCATTGCCCGCATTGCCCGCATTGCCCGCATTGCCCAGCTGCCATGACAGCACATCCGCCACGGCCATGCCGCAGCGTTGCGGGTCGCGGTATAGCGCGGCGTCGTGCTCCAGCAGCATCTTCACCTTGGCTTGCTGGCCCAGCTGCATCATGATCACCAGCGGCAGCGCGTCGTTCTGGTCCACGCCGTTGATGCGCATGCCGCCGTCGCTGCGGTCGGTCTGGTCGGCCCCAGCCTTCAGCCATGCCAGGTACAGGTCATCGGGCAGCCAGGGCGCGCTCAGCGGCGCGATCGCGTTGTCCTTCATGCCCTGCACGCTGTTCTGGTATTTGAGGCTGACGCCGGCCGCGACCATCCGCTCGGCCGTGGCACGCGCGCTGGCGCGCAGGCCGTCCCACGCGGGGCTGTCCTTGCTGGCTTGCGCGCGCGCCTCCAGGTAGCTCCACGCGAGCAGCAGGGCCGACAGGGGCTCGCTGGTCAGCGGCGCCGCCGGCTTGCGCGAGGCCTGCACCAGCCGGTCTACCAGCGCGGGCTGCAAATAGGAGGCCGAGACCCGCAGCGCCTCGTCCAGGCCGTTGCGCCCAACGGCGTCCTTGCCGCCATAGCCGCCCACCGAAGCGTCCGCGCCACGATCCAGCACAAAGGCCACGCGCTCCGGGATGGCGAGGGCCACGCCCGGCTTCAGCTCGCCGCTCGACTCGCGCAACGCCTCCAGCAAGGGCGTTTCCCACATGAAGCGATCACCGTAAACCATGCTGATGTAGGCCGCGTTGATATTGGCGCCCTTGGCCAGCAGCTGATCCGCAAACCAGCGCGTGCGGTAGTTGCTGATGGCGGCGTGCAGCACGGTGCGGCCCTTCTTTTCATGCGTGTTCGGATCGGCGCCGTGGGACAGCAGGTATTCCAGCGTGGCGCCATCGTCCCCATAGTAGGACGTGCGCGTGATCAGCAAAGGCGTGCCGTTGATGTCGGGCGCCTCCAGCGAGGCGCCCGCCGCCAGCAGGATGTCCGCGATGGCGTAGCGCTGCGCCAGGGGCCGCTGGTCGCGCCCGTCCGGCATGGCCGAAGCCATCAAGGCCGAGCCCCGGTTCGGCCCGTCCACCTTGGCGCCGTCGGCCAGCAAGGCGCGCACGATCTCTTCCTGCTTGTAGTACACCGCCACGCTCAGCGCGGAGACGCCATGCTCGTTGACCCCGTTCGGATCCTGGCCGCGCGCCAGTTGCAGGCGCACCGCCCGCAGATCACCGGCCTTGATCGCCGGGAAGATCTCCAGGCGCGGCCGGCAGGTGGCCGCGGTCAGCAGCTTCTCGTCCAGCGCGGTGCTGATGCGGGCCGCCACGYTGGACGGGATGGCATTGTTGGACACCAGCCGCAGGCTGCAGTACTGGCGGTAGTCCTCGCGCGCCAGCGCCAGGTAATAGTCGCGCTTCTCCGGGTTGCGCTCGCGCTCGCGTTGCTGCCAGCGCGCGTCCGCGCGGTTCAGGTAGGCCGCGATGCGCGATGGGTCCCGGCGC
>NZ_JBFTSF010000257.1:0-9103 GCF_056399905.1 Cupriavidus sp. 01L46 | reverse complement strand
CGGTTATCCTTGCGCGCATGCAAACACCATCCCCAAGCCCGCAGATCCGGCGCGCCGGGCCATCCGATGCCCTGGCCGTCGCCACCCTCCTCACCGAAACCTTTCTCGCCACCTGGAAGCCGCAGCTCACGGCCGAGGCAGCCTTGCGCTTCGAGCAAGAGGACAAGGTCGGCGATTATGTCCGTAGCCGGCTGGCGCAGTTCCACGTGGCCTGCGTGGACGGCACGGTGGCCGGCATGGTGGACTGGGAGAACGATTTCATCTGGGCGCTGCATGTGTCGCCATGCTGGCAGGCGCGCGGACTGGGCAGCGCGCTGCTGGCGCACGCCGAAGCCGCGATGGCAGCGGCAGGCCATCGGCAGGCCCGGCTCGAAACCGACACCTTCAACGTGAAGAGCCGCGCCTTCTATCGGCGCCACGGCTATGCCGAGGTGGAATTCTACCCCGACGAAAGCTGGCACAGCGGCTTCACCACGGTACTGCTGAGCAAACCGCTGGTGCCTGCCTGATGCGCGCCAGGCTCAGCCCATGGTGCCCAGGATCACGCTCGACGCCTTGAAGATCGCCAGCGCGCGGCTGCCCTCGGCAAGCCCGAGCGCGCTCACACTGTCGTTGGTGACAATGGCCACCACGGTGCCGCCGCCATCCAGCTCCAGCGCCACCTCGGCATTGACCGCGCCCGGCAGCACGCGGGTCACCTTGCCAGGCAGCTGGTTGCGCGCCGAGAGCCGCAGCCCGGGATCGGGCAGCCCCAGCAGGACCGAGGAAGCCTTGATCAGCGCGAAGGCTTCGGCGCCGGGTGCGAGGCCCAGCGTCTCCACGCTTTCGTGGGTGATGGTGGCGACCACGTGCTGGCCGCCCGCGAGCGACAGCGTGACCTCGTCGTTGACGGCGCCGCCGCGGATCGCAGCCACCTTGCCAAAGAGCTTGTTGCGCGCACTGGTCTTGATCATGAAACGCCGCATCAGGTGAAGGTCGTCCTGCGCCGTCTCGCTGACGTTGCCGAGGCTGGCGAGGTGTTCGATAAAGAGCCGGTGCTCGTGCTCCAGCGCGCGGTAGGTGCGGATCAGGCTGGCGGCGCGCTCGGTCAGCACGGTGCCGCCGCCGCCCTTGCCGCCGGCGGCGCGCACCACCAGCGGCTCGCCCGCGCTGTTGTTCATGGCGTCGATGGCATCCCAGGCGCCCTTGTAGCTCAGCCCGACCGCTTTGGCCGCAGCCGTGATCGAGCCGTGCTCGCCGATCGCGGCCAGCAGGGCGATGCGTTCGCGCCCGCCCCAGTCCTGGGAGCCCGAGCGAAACCAGATCGCGCCGTCGAGTTCTAGCATGCGGGAATGGCGCTACCGCGTGGCAGCGCAGCAAAGTGGCAGAAGCCGCTTATCTTAATGCCAAAGCGTGGCGGCGCGCGGCAGCCGCCCGCCCTCAACCTCCCTCAACCTGCCAACGCCTCAACCCTGGTGCGCCGGGATATACCAGCGCATCATGCTGCCGGCGAAGTACTGGCGATCCAGCTGGCGCAGCAGGCGCCACGCGGTGAAAGGATCGATATCCAGGTTGACCCAGGCCCAAGGGTGATTCGGATCGCCCTCGCGCACCAGTTCCACGGACGTCACCGGGGCGTAGGTCGCCAGCTTGTCGCGCAGCATCTGTTCGGTCACATCGCGGTGCAGGCCCCGGATGAGTACCTTCATGTCTTGCTCCCGATATGAGGCAGCGCGCACGCGGCGGGCAGCACGTGTCTCCGTTGTCTAGCTCATTGTAGGTGGCCCGACGCGGTCCGTGGGCCACGCATCGCGCCCTTGGCGGCAGTCAGCCCATGATGTGCGCGCCGCCGTCCACGTACACGGTGTTGCCGGAAATCCGCCGCGCGTAGGGCGTCGCCAGGTAGGCGGTGGCAAAGCCCACGTCCATGATGTCGACCAGCTCGCCCAGCGGGGCGCGGCCCGCGGCATCCGCCAGCAATTGCTCGAAATCCTTGAGCCCGGACGCCGCGCGGGTCTTGAGCGGCCCCGGCGAAATGGCGTGCACGCGGATGCCGCTCGGGCCGAGTTCGTGCGCCAGGTAGCGGCAGGACGCCTCCAGCGCCGCCTTGACCGGGCCCATCAGGTTGTAGTTCGGCACCACGCGGTTGGCGCCCTCGTAGCTCATGGCGAACAGGCTGCCGCCCGCGCGCATCAGCGGCACCGCGCGCCGCGCCAGCCGCACGAAGGAATGACAGGACACGTCCATGGCCCGCGCGAAGCCGGCCGCCGATGCATTGAGCAGCCCGCCCTGCAGGTCGTCCTTGGGCGCGAAGGCCACCGAGTGCACCAGTACGTCGAGCTGGCCCYATTGCCGGGTGATCCGCTCGAACAGCGCCTGCTCCTGGCCCGCGTCCTCCACGTCGAGCGGCATCAGGATCGTCGCGCCCACCGATTCGGCCAGCGGCGCCACGTGCGGGTAGGCTTTGTCGTTGAGATAGGTGATCGCCAGTTCGGCGCCAAGCTCGCGGAAGGCCCGCGCGCAACCCCACGCGATGGACTCCGCGTTGGCMACGCCGACCACCAGCACGCGCGCGCCCAGCAATGGGGGATTGGGTACTTGCACCATGATGTCCCTCGCTTAATGAATGCGCGCCCCTGCTGGCGCCGGCTTAGAGGCCATTTCCAAAAGATGCTGGCGTCCTTGCGCGGCCTTGGCCGTACCACTTGTACTGTCTGCGGCCGCGCGCCTAGCCAGAACCGCTTCGCTTCATGTTGAAACAGCCTATCAGGCCCGCCTGGTTCAGGTGCCTGTCTTGACGTTGCGCCGTGCCGACGGCTTGACCGTCTTGAGCGGCTTGGCCACCTTGCCCGGCTTGGCCGCGCCGGCCTTGCGAACGCGTGCGCTGGCTTCCGGCGAAGCGGCTTTGCGCGCCGTGCGCGGCGTTTCCACGGGTGCGGGCGCCGGGGGCGCCGCGGTGGCGGGCTGCGCGGTTTGCCGCGCAGTGTGGTCGGTGCCCAGCACGCGCGCCACCTCGCGATAGCGCGCCAGGCGGGCGCCTTCGAGCGGTCCCACCACGGTCACGATGCGATGGATCGCCATCATGATGCGATGGCGCAGCGCGCTGTCCGGCACCAGCAGCGGCAGCGCGGCCACGGCCCGCCCGGCGTCCAGCCCCACGATCATGCTCTGCCGCCTGACTGCGGCCTTGACCGTGGCAATATCCGGCTGCTGCTCCAGGTGCTCGCGCGCCATCTGCCGCATCAGGTTGAAGGGCCGCTCCTCGATGCTGGTGTTMTCGTCCGCCACATAGCAAAGGATGCGCATGAAGGCATCGAGCGGCGTGCCCTGYTCGATCCCCGCTTCGGCCTCATGAATGCGCCGTTCGGCCAGCTCCTGGCGCAGCGCCGCGCTCAGCGGCGGCGGGCCGCGCTTTTCGGCGCCGGGCGAGAAGCCCATCAGCGCGGACAGCCATGGCGACTGGTACAACGCCTCGAAGAGCTGCTCCTGGAAGGCATCGCGCTGGTCGCGCCACGCGTCGAGCGTGCGCACGATGGTGTCGGACACCGCGCCCTCCAGCGTGACGAAAGGATTGTCCGGCGCCACCGGCTGGCGCGCCTCGCGCACCGACGGCGCCAGCGCGGCGATCCACGCCATCCACGGATTCGCGTCCGACGCCAGCGAACGCTCCAGCCGGGCCGGGTGCATCTGCCGCATCGCGTAGGCGCCCAGTTCGTTGGATGCGGCCTGCACCGCCGGCGAGGCGAAGGTGTCGTACAGGCGCTGGTTGACTTCGGCCACGCGGCGCACCACCTCGAACGCGCGTTCGTCGTCGCGGCCATCGTCCAGCGCGAGGATGTCGTCGATGGTCCTGCGCTCGAAGCGCATCAGGTAGCGGCCTTCGATCAGCTCCAGGTGCGAGGTGCCCGGCGCGATGTCTTCGATGCGCGCCTCGTACAGCCCGGGCGGCAGCACGTCGATCAGGTCCAGCGCCGAGAACAGCTCGGTGTGCTCGCGATTGGCCACGCCGGCCGAGACGAAGATGCCAAGGTGCCCGACCTTTTCATGCAGGCAGTAGACGATGACCTGGTCGTTGGCGACGATCTCGTCGACGCTGGCGTAGAGATCGGGAATCCAGTTCAGCGCCTGCTGCGGCGGCGTGATGTTGTCGCCCCAGGAAGCAAAGACCACGATCGGCGAGCGCACATTGCGCAGGTCCACCGCGACGCTGCCATCCGCGCTGCGCACCTCGCCGGCGGTCAGGTGGTTGCCGACGAAGAGGTTCTGCACGATCCAGTCGATCTCGGCGCGGTTGAGCAGGAAGTGCCCGCCCCACCAACGCTCGAACGCCAGGAAGCGCTCGCGCTCCGTATCCACCTGCGCATAGACGTCGTAGAGCTTTTTCCAGTACGTGTTGGACGGATTGAGCTGCTCGAAATTCTGCACCAGCCAGGCCCCGTCAAAGCGGCCATTGCCGAGATCGGCCGCAAAGGACGACAGCCACGAGCCGCCCAGCAGCCCGCCGCTGTAGCGCATCGGGTTACGCCCGCGCACGCCCGACCAGTAGGCCAGCGGCGAACCGGCCAGCAGGATGGGGCCGACCAGTTCCGGCGCGGCGGCCGCCAGCATCATCAGCGCCCAGCCGCCCTGGCAGTTGCCGATCACGAACGGCTTGCCCTGCGCGTGCGGATGGCGCTCGGCCACGGTGAGCAGGAACAGCGCTTCGGCGCGCGCCACGCACTCGATGGTCTGGCCCGGGCAAGGCACCGGGAAAAAGGTGACGAAGTAGCAGGGATGGCCGCTGCGCAGCGCGATGCCGATCTCGCTGTCGATCTTGAAGCCGCCGATGCCCGGGCCATGCCCGGCGCGCGGATCGATCACCACGAAGGGCCGCTTGGTGTCGTCGGTGACGATGCCTGGCGGCGGCAGGATGCGCAGCAGCGCGTAGTTGGCGGGTTGCGCCAGCGTGCGCGCATCGATCACCACCTCGTGCTCGAAGACCAGCACCGGCGGCATGCCCTCGCGCTCGTGCTCGAAGGTCTGGTTGCCGCGCTCGCGCAGGATGTCGAGCAACAGGACGGCGCGCTGCCAGGCGTCATGCGCGTAGGACCACGCATCGGACAAAAGCGGTGGCACGCCGGCGGCGGCGCTGCCGGCATGGATGACGGGATCACGTGCGTTCACTCGGCTTCCCCTTCTACGTTCTACGGTGTGGCGCCGAAGGCAGTCGTTTCCAGGCGATGGCACGGAATTGCTGCCCTGCAGCACAGCGCAATCTACCAGCCTGCATCGTGCTTGACAACCCGCGGCATGGGCGGATCGGTGACAGGCATGACCTGGCGCAAGGTCCGCGCCAATGTCATCGTGCAGCAGGAAACATCGCCTATACTGGCCTTTGTTTTTTTGCGCGACGCAGCATGCCCGCGCGGTCGCACCGCAACCCCGACGCACCGGAACGCCGATGACCCACACGCTCGACAAGTACTCCGTCCTGCTGGCACGCTGCCAAGATTTGCCCGCCATTCCCACCGCGGTGGCGCATCCCTGCGATGCTTCCTCGCTCGGCGGCGCGCTGCAGGCGGCCAGCCTCGGCCTGATCGTGCCGCTGCTGATCGGGCCCGAGGCGCGCATCCGCCAGGTGGCCGACGCCAACGCGCTCGACCTTGGCGACAGCGTGCTGATCGACGTGCCGCACAGCCATGCTGCCGCCGCGCGCGCCGTCGCGGCAATCCGCGCGGGCGAGGCCGAGCTGCTGATGAAGGGCAGCCTGCACACCGATGAGCTGCTGCACGAAGTCACCGCGCCCGCCACCGGCTTGCGCACGGGGCGGCGCCTTTCGCATGTGTTTGCGATGGACGTGCCGAGCTATCACAAGCCGCTGTTCATCACCGACGCCGCCGTCAATATCTTTCCCACGCTCAACGACAAGGCCGATATCTGCCGCAACGCGATCGATCTGCTGCGCGTGCTGGGCATCGAGTGCCCCAAGGTGGCCATCCTCTCGGCGGTGGAAACCGTGACCGACAAGATCCCATCCACCATCGACGCGGCCGCGCTGTGCATGATGAGCCGGCGCGGCCAGATCGAAGGCGGCATCCTCGACGGCCCGCTCGCGTTCGACAACGCGATCAGCCATGAGGCCGCGGTGACAAAGGGCATCGTCTCCGAGGTCGCGGGCGACCCCGACATCTTGCTCGTGCCCGACCTGGAGGCCGGCAACATGCTGGCCAAGCAGCTCACCTTCCTGGCCGGCGCCGAAGCCGCCGGCATCGTGCTGGGCGCGCGCGTGCCCATCATCCTCACCAGCCGCGCCGACAGCGTGCGCGCGCGGATCGGCAGTTGCGCGATTGCCGTGCTGCTGGCGCATGCGCGCCGCACCGGCCAGGCGCCCGGCAAGATCTGAACGCTCCACCGTCTCGGTCACCACCTCGGCCACCGTCACAGTCAACGTCAACGTCACAAGGAGGCTTGCGAGCGTGAGCGCCACCCATCCCACCATCCTCGTCGTCAATGCCGGCTCCTCCAGCGTCAAGGTCTCGGTGTACGCCGTGCCCGAGGCCGCGCACGCCAATGCCGACATCAACCCGGTGCTCAGCGCGCACGGGCAGATCGAAGGCATCGGCGTATCGCCGCGCCTCACCGCCAGCATGGCGGACGGCCGCGTGGTCGCGGACGAACGCTTTCCGGTGGCGCAGGTGGCCGATCACGACGCCGCCTTCCGCCTGATCCGGCTGGTGCTCAGCATCGGGCTGCGCGATGCGCCGCCGGTGGCAATCGGCCATCGCGTGGTGCACGGCGGCGCGGATTTCTCCGCGGCCGTGAAGATCGACGACGACGTCATTGCCAAGCTGGAAGCATTGGTCCCGCTGGCGCCGCTGCACCAACCGCACAATCTCACGGCGATCCGCGCGGTGCGCGCCGCCGCGCCGGCGCTGCTGCAGGTCGCCTGCTTCGACACCGCCTTTCACGCCGGGCACGACCCGCTGGCACAGCTGCTGGCGCTGCCCTACGAATACTTCGAACGCGGCATCCGCCGCTACGGCTTTCACGGCCTGTCCTACGAGTACATCGCGCGCCGCCTGCAGCAGATCGCGCCCGATCTGGCGCAGGGCCGCGTGATCGTGGCGCACCTGGGCAACGGCGCCAGCCTGTGCGCCATGCGCGAGGGGCGCAGCGTGGAATCCACCATGGGCCTGACCGCGCTCGACGGCCTGCCGATGGGCACGCGCTGCGGCGCCATCGATGCCGGCGCCATCCTGTGGCTGTCGCAGCAAGGCATGAGCACCAAGGACATCGAGACGATGYTGTACCAGGAGTCAGGGTTGAAGGGACTGTCGGGCGTCAGCAGCGACATGCGCGCCCTGCTGGCCAGCGACGCGCCGCGCGCGCGCCTGGCCATCGATTTCTACGCCTACCGCGCGGCGCAGGAAATCGGCAAGCTGGCGGCCACGCTGGGCGGCCTGGATGCGCTGGTGTTCACCGCCGGCATCGGCGCCAACTCGCCGCCGGTGCGCGAGAAGATCTGCGCGCGGCTGGCGGAGCTGTTCGGCATCAGCCTGGACGCCGGCGCCAACAACGAGAACCGCCAGCGCATCAGCCGCGACAACAGCCGCGTGCCGGTCCTGGTACTGCCCACCGACGAGGAAGGCATGATCGCGCTCAATACCGCACGCATCATGATGGAGCACAACGCGCTCGCGTAGCGCTTCCGAGACCCTACGGGCGTAATGCGCTTTTGACAAGTCCTGACATTGGCAAAAGAGGCACCAAAAACGACTGCGGCGGGGCTATAGCCCTGCCGGCCGCCTGCCTCGCTTGGCTACGATGGCCGATGGCGCGCTAACGGCCCGTTGGGGAATGACGCGCTCGCTAGGCGCGTACGAGATAGGCCTGGCGCAAGCGCTCGGCATCCACCTTGAGCACATCGCCCAGGTAGGCATCGATGCCGCCGTAGTCCTGCTCGATGGCGTGCATCGAGGCTTCCAGGTAAGAGGCCTTCACCACCAGCAACGGCCACATCACCGCGGGATCGACGCCAAACTGCGCCGCGCCGGCGCTCATCTTCTGGTTGAAGCCCTGGTTCCAGTGATTCGATTCCAGGTAGTTGGCCATGATGATGTCGCGCTCCACGCCTAGGCCGGCCAGCAGCAGCAGCGAGGCAAAGCCGGTGCGGTCCTTGCCCGCCGTGCAGTGGTACAGCAGGTTGCCGCCCTGCTCCGCGGTCTTCAGGAAGCCGCCGAAGGCAGCCTGGTACTTGCGCGGAAAGTCACCATAGACCTCCAGCATGAAGGCCTCCATCTGCGCCGCGCTGCCGTCGCGCAAACGCGGCATCAGCTCGGCCATCGACATGCTGCCTTCGAGCACCGGCGTGGCGACCCAGCGGAAGGCCTCGCCAAAGGGGCTTTCCGCTGCGGTCTTCTCACCGGCCGAGCGGAAGTCGATCACCATGTCCAGCTGCAATGCGCGCAGCCGTTCCATATCCGCCGCGCTGGCCAGGCCCGGGTTGCCGCTGCGAAACAGCTTGCAGGCACGCACACGGCGGCCGTCGCGCGTGGCGAGGCCGCCGAGGTCGCGCAGATTGACCACATTGTCCAGCGCCAGCGCCGCGTTGCCCGGCACGCCGGCACCTTGTGATGGCGCATCGGCCATGTTTTCCTGCATCGTGTGTCCCTGCCCTGTCTTTGTCGTTCGGTGGCGCGCGCGCCGCACCGCACGTGGCGGCGGCTCAGCGCGCGCGATAGGCCGGCACATGCCAGCGCGTATGGCAGCCAGCAATATAACGGCGATCGAGCTTTGCCACCAGTTTCCACACGCTCATCGGGTCCACATCGTCGAGATCCAGGTCGACCCAGGCCCAGGGATGCGCACTGTCGCCCTCGCGGATCAGCTCGATGTCCTTGACCCGCACGTAGGCGGCCAGCGCCGTGCGCAGCGCCGATGCGTCGACTTCGGCACGTAGTCCTCTCACTAAAACCTTCATCATGCACTCCAATGTTTTGGCGCTGTTCAGGTTAAGCGTGGATAGCTGCTAGACTTTGGTCGTTGATATGACGAGAGCAGTCGATGAACGCCCGCCAGTTCAAGAGATTCCTGGAGTCGGTGACCAAGCTCACCGCCGGCCAGTTGGAGCAGGTACGAAGCGCGC
>NZ_JBFTSF010000256.1:0-9223 GCF_056399905.1 Cupriavidus sp. 01L46 | reverse complement strand
GCAGTATACATCGGGGCGTTGCCAATTGTCCGCTTACTTCGGCAACGCATGTGTGTTTTATGGGAAGGCAGGCTTGAGGTTACCGCAAGCAAAGATTCTGTCGCACTTCGGCAGAGCTTAGCGAGGGGGGCGCAAGGCGCAATACCTCGTTTGCGGGATTGGCCAGACCTCGATCTCGCACTGCCAGCCTGTCGATCCTCTCGCGAACCGGGGCTTGCGATACCGGTCCGCCCCTACCAGTTTTTAGGTATTTGTGGTCAGGGTCAGGTGTCCTACTATCGCAACGCGGATGACGCTGCCTGTCAGTCCCCGAAAGACAGGGGACAGGGGGATAGAGAACAACAACGGAGCGCGTCGCACGGGGAGTCCATCTCATAGCCAGGGCCATGGCACCGTCGTGCCTGTGRCTTTCGGCTCGCGCAAGGCAGCGTTCCGGCTTGCCTTGCGCGAGCTCGCCGGCACGATCGACACCGCTATCGAGCAGATGTCGGTTGTGCCATAGCGGGTTGGTCAGGGCAGATCGTTTTGTGGTCATGGTGCCTCTCGGTGTACCGGAGGCAAACATCTATTGGTACGGGGAAGTCGCGCACCACGCGGCTGGCGTGGCGTTCGGGAAAATAGAAAAAGAAAATGAATCGCGTCTATCGAGTCGTCTGGAATCCCGCATTGGATATCTTGCAGCCTGTTCCGGAAAATGCCCGTTCGCGTGGCAAAGGCGGGCGCGGGCGCCATGCGCTTGCGGACGCCCGGATCATTGCCGGCGCGCTCGTCATGACGCTTGCATCCGGCGCGGCCCTGGCCGATGGCGGCGGGGGGCAAGGCCTCCAAGCTGTTTCCGGTCCGRCTGGCGGTGCGGGAACGGGGGCTGGCACTTTCGGAAATGGCGGCAGCGGCGGCTATCTGGCTGGAGGCAGCGCCGGTATGGCCGGAACGCTTGCCGGCACAGGGGGCGCAGGCGGCGGTAAYTCACAAGCCTCGGACAGTACCAACACGGCCGMGGCAGACGGCGCTGCCGGAGCGACCTCGGCCAGTGCTGGCGGCAGCGGTGGCAATACCGGCGCGATCGTAGGCGGTGGCGGCGGCGGCGGAGGGACGAGCGGTGCCTTCGGCGGCGGCTCGGCCGGAAGCGTCAACGGTGGCGCCGGCGGCGCGGGCCTGTCCCTGAGCGGGACGAGCGGCAACTACTCGAATGCCGCGGCAGGCACGATTGTAGGCGGTGGCGGCGGTGGCGGCGGAGCCAGTATGAGCAGTGTCATCACGACCAATGTTGCCAACGGCGGCGTCGGCGGAGCGGGTGTCTCGTGGACGGGCAGCACTCAGACACTCAGTAACGCAGGGACCATCGCGGGCGGCGGTGGTGGTGGCGGCGGATTGAGCCAGGATCGTGGAACGGCGTCCTCGACCGCCAGCGCTAACGGCGGCGACGGCGGCGCGGGCATGATGGTTTCCGGTAGCAACGACATCCTCGTCAATTCGGGTGTCATCGCCGGCGGAAATGGCGGAGGCGCAGGGTCCGGAGGCTCGTCGACGGTCACTGGCGCAGGAGGAGTCGGGGTCATCGGCGCCGGTCTCACGGTTTTCAACGGCGGGACGATTGCTGGCGGCATGTCGGGCGATGGTAAAACGCGGGCTGACGCCATCGCCTTCATCAGCGGCACCAATTCGCTCACGCTGAACGGTGGCTCCATCCTGAACGGTGCAGTGGACGTGGCGAGTGGGGCCACTGCGACGATTACCGCCGGTGCCAGCGGGTTGAATGTCACTGGCGGATCGTCCGGCAGCCGAGCGCTGATCGTCAACGGTGCGACGACGATCAACACCAACGGCAACGCGTTGGCTGTTTCCGGCAGCATTTCCGGCAGCGGCGCGCTGACTGCGACCGGCAACAACACCGGCGGCGATCATCTGACGCTCGGCACCGTGGGTGTCGGCTCGCTGACCGACAGCGTGGCGACCACGCTGAACGGCAACGTGACGACCGGCGGCGGGCAGACCTACAACGGCGCGGTGACACTGGGCGCGGATGTGGTGGCTTCCGACACCAACGGCGGCAACATTGCGTTCAACTCGACCCTGGACGGCGGGCACAATCTCACCGCAACGACGACGGGCGCCGTCAGCTTCGCCGGTGCACTAGGTGCCTCGACGGTGCTGAACAGCGTGACTACCACAAGTGGCACGTTCAGCGCGGGCAGCGCAATCAACGTCACCGGCTCACTGTCGATCACCACCACGGGCGGCAGCATTGGCCAGAGCGCTTCATGGATCGTTGACGGAGCGACGACCCTCAACGCGGGCAGCAACGCGATTACGCTGAGCAATGCCGCCAACGTATTCGGCGGCGTGGTGAACCTGGCCGGTGGCAACACGCAACTGACCAGCGGCGGCGCATTGACCCTCGGCACGGTGAATACCAGCGCGTTGACGGTGAGCGGCGGCGGTAGCCTCAATCTCGGTACGGGGGGTGTCGGCGGCGCACTCAATGCGACCAGCCAGGGCGATATCAGCCAGACGGGCGCGTTGTCGATCGGCGGTTCCAGCACGCTCAGCGCGGGCAGCAGTGCGATCACCCTGACCAACGCCGGCAACGTATTCGGCGGCGTGGTGAGCCTGACCGGCGGCACGACGCAACTCTTCAGCGGTGGCCAGCTCACGCTGGGAACCCTGAACACCGGTGCGTTGACGGCGACCAGTGGCGGCGTGCTCAATCTCGGCTCGGGCACCGTCAATGGCGCACTCTCGGCGAACAGCAACGGCAACATCACCCAGACGGGCGCCTTGTCGATCAGCGGCTCAAGCACGCTCAACGCAGGCAGTGGCGCGGTCATCCTGACCAACGCCGGCAACATGTTCGGCGGCGCGGTGTCGGCTTCGGGCCGCGGGGTGTCGCTAGCCAGTTCCGGAAATCTCAACGTTGCGGCGTTGACCGACAGCAATCACGGCAATGTCCGCCTGACCGCCGGCGGCGCCTTGACGCTTCCCGCCAGCGGCATCACCACCGGTACCGGCGATCTGGCGCTGAGTGCCGGCAGCGGCTTGCTGAGCGCCAATGGCAACCTCAGCGGCGGCACCGTCAGCTTGTCTTCCGGCGCCGGCATGGCGCTGAGCGGGAACGTCTCCGGCTCCAGYGTGAATCTGTCTTCGTCGTCGGGCACGATGGTGTTGACGGGTGTGCTGGCCTCCACGCGTGGCACCACGATCAACGGCGGTACGCTGCAGGTCGGCAACGGCGGCACCTCTGGCTCCATCACGGGCAATGTCGTCAACAACGGCACGCTGGCTTTCAACCGCAGCGACAGCATCACCTTCGGCGGCGCAATCTCCGGCAACGGCGCGCTGGTGCAGTCCGGCACCGGCACGTTGACGCTGACAGGCGCCAACACCTACACCGGCGGCACGACGGTTAACAGCGGCACGCTCGAAGTCGGCGACCAGGGCCATCCGAGCGCCGGCGTGGCCGGCAATGTCCTGGTCGACCCGAACGGCACGCTGCGCGGCCACGGCACCGTGGGAGGCAGCATCACCAACGACGGCGTAGTCTGGCCGGGGGGCTCCATCGGCGTGCTCAGCGTCGCCGGCAACTACACGCAGGCGCCCGGCGGCAAGCTGGTGATCGATGTCAGTCCCACGGCAGCCTCGCAGCTGACCGTGGGCGGTACCGCCTCGCTGGCTGGCACGCTGTCGCTCCTGTATGGCCCGGGCACATACCGGACGACGACCTACCGCATCATCAACGCCGGCGCCGTCAACGGCGGATTCGCAACGGTCACCGGCAATACGCCGCAAGGGTTCACCCAGAGCGTAGCAATGGGCGCCGGCGCGGTCGAGCTTGCCTTGAGCGCGGCCGACCCGTTGGTGGTCGCACCGAGCAACGCGACCGTCTTCGGCGCGCTTGGCTCGGCCGCCGTTCGCGAAGGCCAGCGCATCAATGGCGCGCTTCTCGACCGGCTCGGTGGAGCATGCGCGGATGCGCCGGCCTCGCCCATCCAGTGTGCGAGGCCGGGCGAGCAGGGCTGGGCACAAGCTACCGGCAACATCACGCGGGTCGGCGGCAATCACGACGCTCCCGGCTACGACGACCGCCGCTACGGGTTCCTGGCTGGACTCGACCGCCCGCTCGGCGACTGGACACTGGGTGTCGCGGCCGGCTATAGCCACGGGGATGTCTCCGAAGACGGCACGGGCAGCAGGGGCTCGCTCGACACGCTGCGCGTGGCCGGCTATGGCGGCCGCGCGCTCGGCCCCGTCAACCTGGCGGGTACGCTGGGCTATGCCTATGACTTCCTGTCATCCAAACGGTCCTTCGCCGGCCTGGGCAATGCCGAGGGCAGCGCCCATGGGCAGGAGCTGCATGCCGGTGTGCAGGCCGCCGTGCCGCTGCCGGCGGGCGCGCTGGTGGTCACGCCGCGCGCTGGGTTGCGCTACCAGTATTTCCACGGGCAGGACTTCAGTGAAACCGGCCCCACCAGCCAGAACCTGACGGTGGGAGCACAGAACCTGCGTAGCCTGCAGCCGTATGTGGGCCTGACCGTCAGCTACCCACTCCTCATGCAGGCCGAGCGGCCAGCGCTGATCGCGGCGCGTCTGGGGTATGCCTATGAGACGCTGGGGACGGGCCGCGAGGTGGCGGTGACGTCCGCCGACGGCACCGGTTTCCTGATCCCGGGCGCGACGTCGTCGCGTGGCATGTTGAGCGCCGGCCTGTCGCTAGCGCTGCCGCTGCGCAAGTCGCTGGATATGCAGGCGAGTTACGACACGCTCATCCGTACGGGAAATGTCTCGGCGCAAACCTTCAAGCTGGGGCTCAATTATCGATTCTGATGGGTGCGGCGCCGCGACATGGTTGTTCAAAACCACATACCAGGTCGTTGATTCCGTTCGGCGGTTGGCCGCTTGTGGCTGTCGGTAGGAGTCGGTGAGCAACCGGTGAGGAGCAGTCCGGCTAAGGTCCGCCATCGGGTCAGCACCGGTCGCTCAGACATGGGACCCATTTATAATCGGGAAGAACCAGAATCGGTCGGAATTGCGAGGATTGCATGCTTACGGTATGGGGTAGACGTAGTTCATTCAATGTGCAAAAGGTGTTGTGGCTTATTGGCGAGCTAGGCATTCCGTACAAGCACGTACCGGCCGGAGGCACGTTTGGTGTTAGGGATACGCCTGAGTTCCTGGCAATGAATCCACATGGTCGGGTTCCGATGATCGACGATGGCGGAACCGTCGTGTGGGAATCGGACAGTATTCTGAGATACCTGGCCGCGCGCTATGGACGCCCTGATTTTTGGGACGAAGATCCCGAGCGGCGGTCCAACGCGGACCGTTGGATGGACTGGTCTCAGACGAGCCTGCAACCTGCATTCCTCACCGGCGTGTTCTGGGGCTGCTATCGAACTCCCCCTGAATTGCGGGACCGGACATCTATCGAAAAAAGCATAGGCCTGTGTTCCCAATACTTCCAACTTCTCGACCAGGTGCTTTCCGATCGGCCATTTCTCGCTGGCGATAGCTTGACCTTGGCGGATATTCCCGCTGGGACGAACCTATATCGATATTTCGAACTTGAAATCAAGAAGCCTCATGTGCCAAACGTTGAGGCTTGGTACGAGCGAATCAAACATCGCGCCGCATATCGCGAGCATGTGATGATTCCTTTTGATGATTTGCGCGGACGACTCGACTATTAGTGCGACGAGGCAGATAGTGCCTCGAGTATCGGTGTACTCCGTAGTGCACGGTGCGTCTTTGTCCGGCCTCAGCAATTCAACGCAGGACTAGATATTAAGGCCGAGAGTGTCGGAATGAAGGCTTGGCAAACGGGGACGTCAATGTACGGGCACTCCTCACGGACCCCGAGGACCAGTTGCCGACCGGCGGCTTTGGCCGATGAATAGGCGGTCCACGATGGCCGTTCGAACGACCGCCTCGTTGAAAACCTCCCTTGCGATGCAGATCGGCTGACTCTCCTGGAGATGGCAAATCGATGAGGCGCCGTCACGCTGGATCAGCAAGGTGGATCGAAGGACAGGCTGATCTACTCCTTCAACCTTGATGACCTCGCGTGGCGATGTCTTCGTTGGTATGCTTCGGGCTTCCGCTGGCGCTTACGTTGAACACTGCGATACGACTAGCCATTTGGGTATTCCTGAGCGATCAAGTTCGCGCGCAAAGTCGCGAACTGATTGGTCATATCGCTAAGCAGGTAGAGATCGCGGCGACGGTTCGCGGGCGGTGACGCCTGGGAATCGTAATCGACAGGCAGCGTAATCTCCTGCGCAGCGTAAGCGTTCATACCTTGTGCCCTGGAAATTTGTATAGCCCGCTTGGCTTGATCCCGATGTGTGACGATCGCCACCGTACCCATTGCCGCCGCTGTTCCTTCAAGCGCAATAACGGCTGCCGCCACGTTATCGAGGGTTGGATAGGTGATCGTGCCGTTGCTTGCGAAGACGGGTGGCTTGACCGATTGAAGGTTCGTACTGTTCATCTGGTACTTGGACGCGAGCACGCTCGCCACTTCCCATTGTGCAAATACCATGACGGGCTTCAATTGATAGAGCTGGTGCACGGCATCTGCAATCTTCTCATTGATGGGGCCCGGTGCGGGCAGCGTGGACTGAGTCGTTCCGCTGCCGATTGCCGCATTGGGTCGGGCGCCAAAGCTATAGGCGACAATGGCACTGACCTGAGCCGCGTTGATTGAAGGAAGGTCCCAGGTGAAGAAGATGTCCTGCAGATAGGCTACTTCGGAATTGGCGGTCGTCGAGTCGTTCAGCTCTACGATCAGTTTGCCGATCATCTGTCGCTTGAGCTCGGCGTCGGAAACGAGAGTGTCGGCTGCCATGGCATTCCCGCTGACACTGAGTGCTGTCGCCATGACGGGTAGCGTTGCGACTGTTGATGTGGAAAGAAGAAATTTGCGGCGTGTTGACATGATTTGAATGGATGTGCTTGGGGGATAGTCGCCGCGATTTAGCCGTGGGGGTAAGCCTGAGCGATCATGGTTCCGGTCTTGACGGCCAACTGGGCATACATGTCGTGCGCGAGGTAGAGATCGCGGCGACGCGTCCATGGCTGCCCTGACAGTGGATCGTAGTTGACGGGCAGCGCGACCTCCTTGACAGCGTACGCATTCATGCCGCGCGCCGTGGAAGTGTTTATGCAACGTTTCGCGTGGTCGCGATGGCCAACGACGGCGACCGCACCCAGCGCTGCAGCAGTGCCTTCAAGGGCGACGATCGCGGCTGCCACGCCATCGGTGCTCAGGTAGGTGATCGTGCCGTCGCTCGCCACAATCGGCTCGATCGATTGAAGGTTGGCACTGTTCATCTGGTATTTGGACACGAGAAAGCGCGCAATTTCCCATTGCGCGAATACCTTGACCGGCTTTAGTTGATAAATCCGGTGCACCACGTCCGCGAGTTCTTCATTGATGGGTCCCGGGTCGGGTAGGGCGACTTGATTTGCCCCGGTGCTGGACGTATTGCCACTTGCGGTGTTGGGCCGGTTGCCAAAGCCGTACGCGACGATGGTATTGACCTGTGCTGCGGGAATCACAGGAAGGTCCCAGGTGAAGCCAACATCCATCAGGAATGGTTCAATGACATTGGCAGTCGATGCGTCGTTCAGCTCTGCGCTCAGTTTTCCGATCATCTGCGCCCGGAGTTCGGCATCGGAGATTGGCACCTCTACTGAATTATCGTCTCCGCCGCATGCACTCAGTGTTGCTGTCAGTAGGGGAACCGTCGCGGCGGCGGCTGTAGAGAGAAGAAATTTACGGCGAGTTGACATGCGCGTGGATATTGCCCAGTTGGTATGTGAAGTGCAATCTTCTACATCATCTCCGTTACTTGCTCATGACATTGCCAGTAGGAGCCAACGCACGGTGCTCATATCAGCATCGGCAGCTGCTGAACCGCGATGCGACGAGAACAGAAATCTCTGCTAGGACACCGGAAGGGGCCGGCTAGTTGTGTTCGCTTTCGAGTAGCTTCACCGTCCCTTGTGTCCGCTCTTTGAACATGACTGCATCAGGATCTCGCGGATGCGCATACACCATTGCGGTAGGGAATTTCGGGACGCGTGCCGATTTGATAGTGACTCGCTCGTCGCTGCGATGGTGCCTTGCTGTTTCAGCGAAGCCGCCCCGGGTCACGAACTTGTTGAAGCCTCAGTCATGTCCACGCCAGCTGGCTGGTCGTTGCCTGTGGTTTGGCAATAGTTCGTGCGATTTCGCACAGAGCAAAATATGGCGAGTCACTAGTCTGGATCATCAGAACACGCCGTTGCTTCGAACGGTGTGCGCCGGTCTCAGTGGAGAATCGGATGGATCGCTTTTGCCCGTTCGACGCGTCGTTCTGCCCCATCGCGACCGTGGGACGCGTACCCATTTATAGCAGCACGCCCGAGTGCGCCGCAGCGTCGCAAATGACGGCATTCACCACTGCCCTGCAGGCATACACCGGCCAAGTCTTCAATGATTACGATACGCTGCACGATTTCTCGGTACGGGAGTACCGGACGTTCTGGCAATGCTTCGTACAGTGGTCGCAGGGGCTCGAGTGGTCCGGCAGCACCGAGCCGGTCTGCGTCGGCGACGAGTGCGAGCATGCCCGCTTCTTCCCGCAGGTCCAACTGAACTACGCGGACAACCTGCTTGGCCTGGCGGTAGCGACGCCCGACACCCCCGCGCTGACCGCATGTCACGCAGATGGCCGACGTGTACGCCTGACTCGCGGCGAACTGCGCGATCGAGTAGCTCGTCTCGCGCATGCTCTCTCGGAGTTGGGGCTGCGCGATGGGGACCGCGTGGTTGGTGTGATGCGCAACGACGCAGATGCGGTCGTTGCCGCGCTGGCCGTCACCGCGCTCGGTGCAACGCTGTCGACTGCTGCGGCCGAGATGAGCGTCGAGACGATCCTCGATCGCTTCGCGCCGCTAGCGCCACGGCTGCTGTTCGCGCACGCCGCGGAGCGGGCGTTCGACACGGGCATGTCGCTGGCGGATAACATCGCCGATCTGGCTGCTGCGTTGCCGTCGCTGCAGGGTGTCGTCCGGCTCGACGACGGAACCTTGCCCGGCACCGTCAAGCAGCGGATCTATTCGCTTGGCGAACTGATCGACAGCGGCGATGCCGGGCGCTTCGTGTGGCGGCGCTTCCCGTTTGACCATCCGCTTTTCATCATGTTCTCGTCGGGCACTACCGGCAAGCCGAAGTGCATTGTGC
>NZ_JBFTSF010000255.1:0-9337 GCF_056399905.1 Cupriavidus sp. 01L46 | reverse complement strand
ACCCAGCGTGGCCGCGCTTCGATGCCACAGCAAGGATCGTCACGAGGAACTAGGCTGGACGCAGGCTTACGCGATGTTCCTGGCCTGCTGCGCCGCGCGGGCAAGGGCCGCCCGTTTATTCCCCACGGGTGTTCTCAGCACTAGCAAGCACGCCCGTGCGGAAGCGATCGCTGTGCATCCATACGCCATCTCAGTAGGGCCGCGGCAACCCAAGGTGCTCCCGCAAGGTGCTGCCTCGATACTCTGTGCGTGCCCGCCCTTGTGTCTGCAGCAGTGGAACCACCTCATTAGCGAAGTCGTCCAGCCCCCCGGGAAAGTACGCCGGCATGATATTGAACCCATCGGCGGCGCCTTCGTCCACCCAGGTGGTGATATGTTCGGCGACTTGCGCCGCCGTGCCAACAACGACCTGGTGGCCGCGAGCGCTGGCAACCACGTGATAGAGTTGCCGCAGCGTAAGGTTACGTTCGCGCGCGAGCTTCTTCAGAAGCCGGCTGCGGCTCTGGATGGATTCGGTGAATGGCAGCTCAGGCAAAGGTCCATCCAGCGGGTAGCCCGAAATATCGTGGCCCAGTTGCTCCGAGAGCAAGGCAGCCGCGTTGGATTGTTCGGTGCCATTCTGCAATACCGCCAGCTTTTCGTAAGCCTCTCGCTCGGTATGGCCGACAATGGGCATCAGCCCAGGCATCACCAGGCAGTGGGCCGGATCGCGTCCCTGTTTCGCCACCTGCTCCTTGATCTCCCCATAGAACTGCCGTGCCGCTGGCAGACCCTGTTGTGCCGTGAAGACGACCTCCGCATGACGAGCTGCAAGTGCCTGGCCCGGTCCGGAGGACCCCGCCTGGATCAGCACAGGATGTCCCTGCGGGCTCGGCGTCACGTTGAGTGGACCTGCTACGTCGAAGAACCTGCCGCGGTGGTTCAATGCGTGCATCTTGCCTGTGTCGACATAGATGCCCGCCTCCTTGTCCCGCACATAGGGATCAGGCTCCCACGAGCGCCACAACCCCTTGACCACCTCGACGAACTCATCGGCAATCGCGTACCGCTCGGCATGGTCGGGATGCCGTTCCCTGCTGAAGTTCACCGAGCCATYGGCGAAGGTCGTCACGATGTTCCATGCGGCCCGGCCCTTCGATATCTTGTCCACGGTGGCAAACATGCGCGCGAGGTTGAATGGCTCGCTATAGGTCGTGGATGCCGTTGCCGCCAGCCCGATGTAGCGAGTCACCATCGCTAATGCGGCCAGCAGTGTCAGCGGTTCAGGCCGCGTGATCATCGACGGATGCGAGTCGGGCGTKGTCAGCAAGCGGTCGCCAAAGAAGACCATATCGAACTTGGCACGTTCCGCTGCTTGCGCAGCCCGCACGATCAAGTCGATATTCTCCGTGCCGGACTCGGCGTCGGGATGGCGCCAGCCGGCGGCATGGTGACCGGCGGCCAGAAGGAACAGGCCAAGTCTGATTGGCTTTGGCAAAGGTGTGGACATATCAGGGAGTGAAGTTGGTTGCGCCGGCACCGACGAGCCTAAAGCTGCGTTCCGCTGTTTTGAATGATGCGACGAGACAGGTCATGGACCGAGCGTATCGTGGCCTTGGTCTGCTCCGGCGTGAGCGAACGGGTTTCTACCTCAACACGGGCGAGCGCCTGGATAGTCGCGGGCTCTCGCAGGATCTCGTTGAGCCATCCCCGCAGCGCCGCCAGTACGCTCGCAGGCGTGTCCTTCGGTGCGGAGATGAAGAAGGAGCCGCCCAACGCATTTTCCCAGCCGTTGACTCCAGCCTGCGCGATCGACGGCACGCCCGGCAGTTCGGGCGATGTCTCGCTACCGAAGAAGGCGAGCGCCCGCAGCTTTCCTGCCTTGATGGATGCCGTGCTGAGGGGATCGAACACCACGTCCACATGTCCGGCAATGACATCCGCGACGGCAGGTGCGCTGCCCTTGTACGGCACATGGCGCATGTCGATATCCGCCAGCGATTTAAGCAACTCGCCGGCGATATGCCCGGGGGTGCCATTTCCCGAGGTGGCGTAGGTCAGCTTGCCAGGGTTCGCCTTGGCATAGGCGATGAGTTCCTTCAAGTTCCGCGCAGGCACGTGCGGATTGACCGCCACCGTGGCGCGTGAGTTGCCGATGTAGGCCACCGGGACAAAATCCAAGAACGGGTCGAACGTGGTCTTGACCAGTTGCGGCGCAATCGCGAGATTGCCGATCGACGTGTTGAGCAACGTATAGCCGTCGGCCGGCGCATGCGCAACGTAGCCTGCGCCCAGCGTGCCGCCGGCACCAGGCTTGTACTCGACCAGCACGCTCTGTCCAGTTTTCTCCGCCAGTCGTTTGCTGATGATGCGCGCCACATTGTCGTTGGTACCACCAGGTGCGTAAGGCACGATATAGGTGATCGGCCTCGACGGATACGCCGCGCCAGCCTGCGCGAAAGAGGAAGCAGCGGTGACAGCCAGGACGATGGCTGTCGCGACGCGAATAGCGATAATAGACATGGCAAGGACCTGCAAATGGGCAAGTGACGAGTCTCACACAAGCGCGCAGTCCGGCCTAACGAACCATTCCGAGCTAGATAAGTTGAAGTCCTTCGTTGACGAAGGAACCACAGAGGGGTGATCAGGCGCCAGGGCCCTGCATCAGTTCCCGCCGACGGCGGCTGCTAGGACTCGGGGGCACACGTGATTCCTCAAGCAGGCTCGTACGGTGCCGGGCGAAGGCTTGTATTGAAATTGGAAGACGCGAATCAGGGGACCAACTCACTTACGGTGACTCGCTTCTTCTTCATGCACGCGGCCGAATGCGCAGCAGCAGGAGGCGGCCGCTCGTTGCATTGATCAGTGACGTCAGTGTGCCCGCCTGATTCCTGCCCCGGCTTCAGCAGCGATTAGCTGTCTGGTGTAGGGGTGAGCGGGATGACTCCACAATTGCTCCTGCGACGCATTCTCGACAATGCGGCCAGCCTGCATCACCATGACGCGGTCGGCCAGGTAGCGCACCACGGCGAGGTCATGCGAGATGAACAGGTACGCAAGGCCAAACTCGCGCTTGAGCTCGACCAACAGGTTTAGGATCTGCGCCTGGATCGATACGTCCAGCGCGGAGACCGGTTCGTCGCACACCACTAAGTCAGGCCGAAGGAGCAAGGCGCGCGCGATGCCGATGCGCTGGCGCTGGCCGCCCGAGAACTCATGCGGATAGCGGGACAGCGATGACTGCGGCAAGCCTACCCGGTCGATCATGACCGCCACCTGCCGTTGGCGCTCGCCCGCATCGGCCACGCCGTGCACGCGTAGCACTGTTTCCAGCGTGTCGCGCACGCTGCGGCGCTGGTTGAGCGACGCGTAGGCATCCTGGAAGATCATCTGCACGCGGGGGCGCAGGGCTCGCAACGGGCCGGGCTTCAGCGCGCCCAGGTCGATACCATCGAGTAGTACGCGCCCTGAGCTGGCCGGCACCAGTTGGAGCAGGGTCTTGCCCAGCGTGGACTTGCCGCACCCGGACTCGCCCACCAGGCCAACCGTCTCTCCTGCCGCGATATCGAACGTGACGCCATTGACGGCATGGGTCACACCTTCGCGGCTCGCGTAGCGGGTATGCAGATCAATGACTGACAACAGCGGCATGATGGTTTTGCGTCTGATCCTGGTTTTGATGTGGGCCCGGCATGGCGATGCGGTGTGCGGATACGCAGGCGACCCGGTGCGGCGTCGCGTCGGCTGGCACGGATACGCCCGGCGCCAGCGGCGCGCTTGGTATCGGCTCGGCCCGCGGCGTCCCCGCCAGGCACTGTGCCTCGGCCTGCGCGCAGCGCKGTGCAAAGGGGCAGCCCGTGGCGAGCCGGGCGGACTCGACACTGCCGGGAATCTCGGTTAGCCGGGTGTCGCGATAGAACCTGCCCTGCTCCAGCCGCAGCGAGGCATCGAGCAGCCCTCGCGTGTACGGATGCGCCGGAGCGGCAAAGAGCTCGCTCACTCGTGCCTCTTCCATCTTGCGCCCGGCGTACATCACCACCACGCGATCCGCCCATTGCTCCACCAGCCCAAGATCATGGGTGATCAGCAGCAACGCCATCGACAGCTCACGCCGCAGGTCGTCGAGCAACGCCAGCACCTCCGCCTGGGTCGTGACATCGAGCGCGGTGGTAGGCTCGTCGGCGATCAGCAATTGCGGCTTGCAGGCGATGGCCATGGCGATCATCACGCGCTGGCGCTGGCCGCCCGACAGATTGTGCGCAAATGCGTCGACCCGCTGCGCCGGCGCGGGAATGCGCACAAGGTCCAGCAGCTCGATGGCCTGCGCGCGCGCGGCCTTGCGGGACAAGCCCTGGTGGTGGCGCAGCACCTCGGCAATCTGGTAGCCCACTGGTAGCACCGGATTGAGCGAGGTCATCGGCTCCTGGAAGATCATCGACACGGAGCGCCCCCGCAGGTTGCGCAGCGCGGGCGCGGGCAATCCCAGCAATGGCTGGCCGGCAAAGCGAATGCTGCCGCCGCTGATTCTCCCCGGCGCCGGCAGCAATTGCATCAACGCCAGCGCGGTGGCTGATTTGCCGCAGCCTGATTCGCCCACCAGGGCGAGGGTCTGCCCTGCTTCGATGGCAAAGCTCAGATCGTGCACCACGGTGTGCGCACCGAAGCGGATCTGGAGCTTGTCAACTTCCAGCAGGGTATTCATGGTGCGCTGGCGCGGGCCCGTGGCGTTGATCTCATGCATTGCGCAAGCGCGGGTTGAGCGCATCGTTAAGTGCGTCGCCCATCAGGTTCAACGCCAGCACGGTCAATATGATGGCGGCTCCARGGAGCGCGGTTAGGTACCACGCGCTGCGCAGTACCTCGCGGCCGGCGCCGATCATGCTGCCCCAGCTCACCACGTTGGGGTCGCCCATGCCGAGAAAGGACAGGGCCGATTCGATCAGGATCGCGCTGGCCACCATGACGGAGGTGGTCACGATCACCGGCGGCAGCGCGTTGGGCAGGATTTCCGCGACGATGATGCGGCTACTGCGATACCCCACGCTGCGCGCGGCCAGCACAAAATCCGCCTCCCGCAAGGTACGAAACTCGGCGCGCACCAGGCGCGCCACGGTTGGCCACGAAGCCAGCCCGATCGCCAGCGCGATAGTGGTGACGGATGGGCTGCCAATAGCCACGATAACGATCACCAGCAGGAAGCTGGGCACCGTCTGCACCAACTCGATGACACGGCTCAGCACCGCGTCGACGGTGCCGCCAAAATAGCCGGCCACGGCGCCCACCAGCATGCCGATCAACAGGCTAAGCGACGCCGCCGCCAGCCCGACCAGCAGCGACACGCGCGCGCCGTGCACGATGCCCGCCAGCACATCGCGCCCCAGCGAATCGGTGCCGAGCAGAAAGGCCGGATCGGCGCCCGGCCACAGGAACGGCTGCCCCACCATATCGAGCGGATCGCCGGGGAACAGGAAGCCAGCCAGCGCAGCCATCAGCACCAGCGCCACCAGCACAAGCACGCCAGCCAGCGCGGCAGGGTTGCGCAGGATGATGCGCAGCGTGCGCCAGCGCGGCGCGCTTTGCGGTGCGGCGGCCGATGTGCCGGGAATAGCAAAAGTCATGTCGATCCGACTCTGAAGGGTCCGATTAATGAATTCATTGTGCGAGCGATTCAGTGATACCTAAGCCGGTTCTTCAGCGCGCCTTGATCCGAGGGTCCAGCCAGGCATGCAGCAAATCGACCAGCACGTTGGCGAGCACCACCAGGAAGGAAGACAGCAGCAGCACGCCCAGCAGCACGCTGAAGTCCCGCGCCATCACGGCCTCCAGCGCCAGCCGACCCAGCCCCGGCCAGCTGAACACGGTCTCGATCACCACCGTCCCGCCTAGCAAGGCGCCAAAGTGCATGCCAGCAACCGTGGTAATTGGCAGCAGCGCATTGCGCAGGACATGGCGCACAGACACCCGCAGCGGATGCAGTCCCTTGGCAGCGGCTGTGCGCACAAAGTCCTGGCGCYGCACCTCCAGCATGGCCGCGCGCGTCAGGCGCGCGTAGATGGCGATGAAGAAGGACGACATCGCCAGCGCCGGCAGCGCCAGATGGCTGGCCACATCGCGCAAGTGCGCCAGCCCGCCCAGGCCMGCGCCGATGGTGCTGGTGCCTTCGCTGGGCAACCAACCCAAGTGGACCGAGAACAGCACGATCGCCATCAGCCCGATCCAGAAGCCCGGCACCGAGTACAGCAGCAGCGCGGCCAGCGACAGCCCGCGGTCCACCCACGTGCCCACGCGCGCGGCCATGACGGCGCCGCAGGCAACGCCGAGAACCAGAGCGATGCACAGCGCGGCGCCGGTCAGCAGCAGCGTATTGGGCAGACGCGCCAGGATCAGCTCCGCCACCGGCGTGTTGTACCGGGGCGAGAAGCCCAGGTCGAAACGCGTGAGGTGCCCCAAGTAGGCCAGCAACTGATGCAGCACCGGCTGGTCCAGCCCGAAGCGCGCCCGCATCAACGCCATGGTCTGCTCGGTGGCCGAGCCGGACTCGCCAGCAAGGACATCGGCGGCGTCGCCGGGCACCAACTGGAGCAGCAGGAAGTTGAAGACGATCACGCCCAGTGCCGTGGGCAGCGCGCGCCATAGTGCGCGCCGCAGGGCCGTTCCGACTCGAAGCACAGTTGGCATCATGGAAATCCGGCCACCGGACTACTTGTCCAGGTAGACGTTTGCGAGGTTCGACTCGACCCCATCCGCCGTCAGCGAATGGTCATGCACCCGGGTGTTGGCAATGGTGATGAACTGCGGCGACACCAGGTTCAGGTCGGGTACTTCCTTGCCCACGATCTGTTGGAACTGCTTGAATTGCGCCACGCGCCTGGCTGGATCGGTCTCGGACGTGGCGTCCTCCAGCAGCTTGTCCACCTCCGCATTGCTGTAGTGAGTGGCATTGGAGAAAGGCACGCCCTTCTTGAAGTTCTTGGACCAGTACAGGCGCTGCACGCCCACGGTGGGGTCGAACAGGTTACTTGCACCGTTGACAGTGAAGTCGTAGTCGCGCTCGGTGTAGATGCGCTTGACGAAGGCCGGCAGGTCCTGCGAGCGGATCGTTACATCGATGCCGACCTTGCCCAATGCGGAGCGCAGGTAGTCGGCCAGCCGCTTGCTGTCCTCGCTGATCGGGTTGTAGTCCAGCGTGACGCGGAAGCGGGCGGCGCCACCCTTGCGGGGATAGCCGGCCTCGTCGAGCAGTTTGTCCGCCGCCTTGGTATCAAAGGGGTAGGGCGTCGGCGTGGCGTCGTGGAATGCGCTCAGGCCAGGGGCGATCGGCGACGCGGTGCGGGTGCCGTAGCCGTAGTAGACCGTGTTCAGCACCACATCGCGATTGACGGCCTGCGCCACTGCCTGGCGCACCTTCAGGTTCTTGAAATAGGGATTGTCGAGGTTGAACTCCAGCCGGGTCACGTTGAAGGAATAGCTGTTGCCCTTGGTCTCGAAGGCCAGCTTGGGCACCTTCTTCAGCCGGGCCAGGTCGGACAGCGGCACCGGCGTGCGGTAGCCCAAGTCCACCGCGCCGGTCTCGAAGGCGATGGCGCGCGCGGCCGGATCGGGGATGAATTTCACCACGATGCGGTCCACGTACGGCTTGGGCTTGTCCCAGTAGTCCGGATTGCGCTCATAGACGATGTGGCTGCCACGAACCCATTCCTTGAAGCGGTACGGGCCCGTTCCCACCGGCGCATTGTTGTTGGGGTTGGCGATAGGATCGGTGTTCTCGTAGATATGCTTGGCCACGATCGGCGATTCGGTGGCTACCAGCGCCTTGATCAGGTAAGGCGCTGGTTTGGACAGCACGATCACAGCGGTGTACGGATCCGGCGTCTTGACCTCGGTCACGTTGGCAAACGTGCTGCTGCCGCGCGGGTGGACCTTCTTGAGCAGCAGAATCGAAAAGGCAACGTCGGCCGAGCTGAAGTCCTTGCCGTCATGCCACTTCACGCCCTTGCGTAGGTGGAAGGTGTACTGCTTGCCGTCCGGGCTGATGCTCCACGACGTGGCCAGTTGCGGACGCGGCGTCAGGTCGTAGTTGTACTCCAGGAGGCCCTCAGTCACCTTGGCGCTGACGCTGAGCGCCGGCGTGGCCACATTGGTGAGCGACACCAGCGTGGGCGGCTCGTAGTTGAGCAGCAGGTTGAGCGTGCCGCCTGGGGTCGGCGTCGCACGCGCGGGCAGTGCGGCAGCGCCGAGGGCCACAACCAGGGCGGAATACAGCCCGGCGGACAAGAGCCGTTTAAGCAGCGAAGGCGTCGAAGACATCGGCAATGGTTCCTGATGGAAAATCGGATGAAAGAAACGGAATGACGGTACTCAGGCCGGCGTGGCAAGATCGGACGCAACGACACCCGAGGGTTGCGCGCCGTAGCATTCGATTGCAGCCGCGCCGCCTACCAGCCCATTGCGCAGGTCCGCCGCCAATTGGCGCGGTTCCCGCCTTGCCGGGTCGCCGATGCCGCCGCCGCCCGGCGTTTCCACTACCAGGCGATCGCCGCCCGGCACCAGTTGCCGGCCCTTGCCTTGCAGGACCTTGCCGGATGCCAGCGAGACCCGGCCGGGCGCCCCTGCCAGGCCGCCATCGGCGCCCCGCGCGGGGAACTGCAGCCGGTCCCATGCCGCGGCCAGGACCATTGGTGCACCGTCGGCGTTGGACACCTCGATGACCTGGCCCAGCCCGCCACGCTGTTGTCCGGCGCCGCCTGAGTCCGGCCGGTACTCCTTGCGCCAGAACACCAGCGGGCTCACAGTTTCGAGAATCTCTACCGACACATTGCGCACACCACTCGGAAAGGACGTGGTGGAAAGCCCGTCTTTGCCGGGGCGCGCGCCCGTGCCGCCGGTGGAGAAGCTGGTGATGGCGAAGGGCCGCCCCTTCATCAGCTCGCTGGCGGCGGCGCCGGCAAGCGGCTGGCCGCCCGACAGCTGGATATTCCACAGGCTGGATGCGCCCTCCGCCGGCACCGTGCCGGCGCGGGCCTGGCGCAGGCAGCCGAACACCACGTCCGGCAGCATCTGGCCGATGATGTGGCGCGCGGTCACGGCGCAGGGAAACGGCGCATTCAGGATCGAGCCTTCCGGCGCATGCACACGCACCGGCGCCAGCGAGCCCGCGTTGTTGGGTATATCCGCGCCAATCAGGCAGCGAATGCCGAAGGAGGTATAGGCATCCGTATAGGCCTTGGGCACGTTAATGCCGCGCGCGACCACCGGGGACGTGCCGGTAAAGTCCACATCGATGCCATCGGCGGAGATCGTCAGGCTGGCGACCAATGTGATCGGCGACTCGTAGCCATCAATAGTCATGCTGTTGTGC
>NZ_JBFTSF010000254.1:0-20929 GCF_056399905.1 Cupriavidus sp. 01L46 | reverse complement strand
CTCAAGTCGGCCGGCTGTTGCGCTTCGAGCAGGAAGGTCAGGTGACTGGAAAGCATCGCACCCGAAAGTTAACACTTCGGCGCAGCGTTTACAACTTCCTCTGACGCTACATACAAAAATGCCGTTCAGCTCTTAACTGAACGGCATTAACCCTTCGGGGTGCTTTTTTCGTTGCCGTGACGGCTCTGGCTGGCGTTCAGGCGAAGAACTTGCCCAGGCGCGCCATGGCCTCCTCGATGTTTTCCATCGAGGTTGCGTAGGAGATCCGTATGTAGTCGCTCGCCGTGTATGGGCCGAAGTCCTGGCCCGGCACCAGCACCACGCCGGCATCGTGCAGCATGGCCTGGGTCAGGGCGTCGGCATCTCCGGCGGACGGGTGGTTGACGCCACGGCAGTCCGCATACACATAGAAGGCGCCATCCGGCTTGACCGGCACCCGCAAGCCCAGCGACTCCAGCGCCGGCACGATGGCATCGCGGCGGCGGTGGAACTCCGCCTTGCGCGCGTCRTAGATCGCCAGCGCCTCGGGGGAGAAGCAGGCCAGCGCGGCGTGCTGGGCGACGGCTGACGCGCAGATGAACAGGTTCTGCGCCACTTTCTCGAAGGCGCCTACCAGTTCATCCGGGACCACCAGCCAGCCCAGGCGCCAGCCAGTCATATTGAAGTACTTGGAGAAGCTGTTGACGGTGATGACGTCGTCGTCCAGGCTCAGCGCCGATACCGGCGGTGCATCGTACGACAGCCCCTGATAGATCTCATCGACGATGGCAAAGCCCTGGCGGGCSCGCACGGCCTTCAGGATGCGCGCCAGTTCGTCCGGCAGGATCGAGGTGCCGGTGGGGTTGGAGGGCGACGCCAGCAGCACGCCGCGGGTGTGTTCGCCCCAATGTGTCTCCACCTGCTCAGCCGTGAGCTGGAAGCGCTGGGCGGGGCCGCTCGGGATCATCTTCGCCCGGCCGTCGAAGGCGGCAACAAAATGCCGGTTGCAGGGGTAGCTGGGGTCAGGCATCAGCACCTCCGCGCCAATCTCCACCAGCACCGCGCAGGCCAGCAGCAACGCAGCCGAGGCGCCGGCGGTCACCACCACGCGGCGCGCAGGGATGTCGATCCCGTACATGGTCTTGTAATAGCCGGCGATGGCCTCGCGCAGCGGCGCAATGCCCAGCGCGCCGGTGTACTGGGTGACGCCGCGGCGCATCGCGGCCTCGGCGGCCCGCACCACGGGCTCGGCGGCGGTGAAATCGGGCTCGCCGATCCCCATGTGGATGATGTGGCGCCCGGCACGCTCGAGTTCGGCGGCCTGTTTGGCCAGCTCCATCACGTGGAAGGCATCGATATTGGCAAGACGGGAGGCAGTGGCGAGGCGCTGCAGATCCATGGTGGGATAGGCTTGGTGGGCCTGATAGGCGGGTTGATCGGGGTTGGGCTGCAGTTAAGCCGCGGTTAAGCTGCAGTTAGGCGGGTGTTGGCCGCGGTAGAAGTAAAAACACCCGCCGGAGCGGGTGTCGGTACGGCAAGCATGGCACCGTGAACGGCGCCGGTTGCCGTTGTTCAGCGTCGGGCGGCCAGTTCCGGCGCGCGCACCTTGGCGGCCAGCTTGTCCAGCACGCCATTGACGTACTTGTAGCCTTCGACGCCGCCGAAGGTCTTGGTCAGTTCCACGRCTTCGTTGATGACAACCTTGTACGGGATGTCCACGCAGTGGATCAGCTCGTAGCTGCCGATCAGCAGGGCCGCGCGCTCGACCGGCGACAACTCGCTGACCGGGCGGTCCAGGAACGGCTCGAACGCGCCCGTCAGCCGGGTTTCTTCACGGATCGCGCCATTGAGCAGTGCATCGAAGTGCTCGCGGTCAGCCTTGTTGAAGCCTTGGGCGTCGTGCAGGTGGGCCTGGATCGCATCGGTATCGTTGCGGTTCAGCAGCCACTGGTACAGGCCCTGCAGCGCGAGTTCGCGCGAGCGGCGGCGCGCACTCTTGGGCGCTGCCTTAGGCTCGGCCTTGGCGACGGGCTTCGCGCCGGCGTCGTCCGCCGGCTTGCCGGCGGGGTTGCTGTTCTCGGGCGCATCACTCATCGTCGTCCTCGTCTTCATCCGCTTCCTGKCTGCGCAGCGAATCCAGCGCGGAAACCAGGTTGGCCATTTCCACCGCGGCGCGGGCGCAGTCGCGGCCCTTCTCACGGGTACGGGCATGGGCCTGGGCGTCGGTGTCGACGGTCAGGATGCCGTTGGCGATGGGCACATTGAAGTCCAGGCCGACGCGGCTGATGCCGGCGCCCGATTCATTCGACACCAGCTCGAAGTGATAGGTCTCGCCGCGCACGACCGCGCCCAGCGCGACCAGCGCATCGAACTGGCCGCTTTCAGCCATCTTTTGCAATGCCAGCGGCACTTCGAGCGCACCCGGCACGGTCACCACCAGGGTGTCCTCGCCTTCGATGCCCAGCTTTTCCAGTTCGGCAACGCAGGCTTCGAGCAGTTCGGCGCAAACCGGCTCGTTGAAGCGCGCTTGCACGATGCCGATGCGCAGGCCTTCACCTTCGAGGTTGCTGGGGTAGAAACCGTGATCCATCTTATCTTCTCCTGGGTTCGGGGTGGCGGCCCGCGATAGGCTCGCGGCCGCCGTGTATCCGGTAGTTCAGTTAGCCTGGCCGCCGCTCATGGGCTGGTAGCCAGTCACTTCAAGGTCATAGCCGGTCATGCTCGGCATTTTCAGCGGGGATGCCAGCACGCGCATCTTGCCCACGCCGAGATCCTTGAGGATCTGGGCGCCGGTGCCGTAGGTGCGCAGGTCCGGCTTCACGCGCGGGCGGTTTTGCGGCGCGTCGAGCGCCGAGAACTGCGTGAACAGCTGTTCGGCCGTGTCGCCGCAGTTCAGCAGCACCATCACGCCATGCTCGGACTGCGCAATCGCCTCGAGCGCGGCCGGCACGCTCCAGGAGTGCGTGGTACGCGACACTTCCAGCAGGTCCAGCGTGGAAAGCGGCTCGTGCACGCGCACCAGCGTTTCGCGATCAGCCTGGGGGTTGCCCTTGACCAGCGCCAGGTGGGCGCGGCCGCTCGGCTTGTCACGATAGATGATGCTGTGGAACGTGCCATATGGCGTTTGCATGGTGCGCTCGCCAGCGCGCTCGATGATGCTCTCGGTGCGGCTGCGGTAGTGGATCAGGTCGGCAATGGTGCCGATCTTGATGTGATGCTCTTGTGCGAACTCGATCAGGTCCGGCAGGCGCGCCATGGTGCCGTCGTCCTTCATGATCTCGCAGATCACCGCGGCCGGCGTCAGGCCGGCCAGCGCGCCCAGGTCGCACCCGGCTTCGGTATGGCCGGCGCGGATCAGCACGCCACCGGGCTGGGCCGTCAACGGGAAGATATGGCCGGGCTGGACCAGGTCGGCGGCACGGGCATCCTTGGCCACCGCGGCTTGCACGGTACGGGCACGGTCGGCCGCCGAGATGCCGGTCGTGACGCCTTCGGCTGCCTCGATCGACACCGTGAAATTGGTGCCATGCACCGTGCCATTGCGGCTCACCATGGGTTGCAGCTCGAGCTGGCGGCAGCGTTCGGCGGTCAACGTCAGGCAGATGAGGCCCCGGCCGTACTTGGCCATGAAGTTGATCGCCTCTGGTGTGACGAAATCGGCGGCCAGGACCAGGTCACCCTCGTTCTCGCGGTCTTCCTCGTCAACCAGGATGACCATGCGGCCGGCACGGATTTCGGCAATGATTTCTTCTGTACGGGCGATTGTCATAGCTTGCAGGCTGGGAAGCTGGCTGAGGTTTGGGCTGGAATTCTGGCTGAATTTCGGGCGGGATGGCTTGCTGGCCGGCTGCCGCTTCAGCGGTATACCGGCTGGCCGCGGCAGCGGTCTGGCCCAATATTGTACGTCAACCAGGCGCCGCAGGGCGCGCGGCACCAGCAGGGCCAATGCAGATGGCCCTCCGTGCGGTGGCGGGGGCGGAAAGACGGGTGGCCCTGGCAGGCCGCCCGGGTGCCAAAAAGCCGTGTGTCAGGCGGGCTTTGGCGCGCTCAACATGCGTTCCACGTACCGCGCGATCAGGTCGATCTCCAGGTTTACGCGCGCGCCGGGCTTCAGGTCCTGCAGCGTGGTGACCTCGATCGTGTGGGGGATCAGGTTGATCGAGAACGTGCAGCCGTCTTCGTCGTCGATGACCTTGTTGACCGTCAGCGACACACCGTTGACCACCACCGACCCCTTGTAGGCCAGGTAGCGCCCCAGTTCGCGCGGGGCGCGCACGCGCAGTTCATGCGACTCGCCCACCGGCGCGAAGTGGGTGACTTCGCCAAGCCCGTCGACATGGCCCGAGACCAGGTGGCCGCCGAGGCGGTCGGCCAGGGTCAGCGCCTTCTCCAGGTTGACCCGGCCGGGCTTGTCCAGGCCAGCGGTCTTGTCGAGCGATTCGCGGGAGACATCGACGTCGAAGGCGTCGCCGTCCAGCGCGATGACCGTCATGCAGGCACCCTGGATGGCGATGCTGTCGCCAAGGATGACATCTGACAGGTCCAGCCCGTTGGCACGGATGCGCAGGCGCACACCGGCATCGGCTGCGGCTTCGCCGCTGCCCAGCGGGGATACGGTTTCGATGCGGCCGACGGCCGCGACAATGCCAGTGAACATGATCGATGCTTGATGCAATGGGAAAACACGCATGCTAGCAGGTGCGCAGCGGATTCGTTTTGCGTGCGGCCTGCCGTCAGGCGATCAGACGTGATCGGCGCGGCGCGCGATCAGGCGCAGGTCTTCGCCGATCATGCGTACGTCGTGCCAGCGGAAGGTCGCGGCGTCCTGCAGCCGCGCCAGGGGCGGCAACTGGAACATGCCTTGCGCGTCGCCCAGCAGCTTGGGCGCGAGGTAGATCAGCAACTCGTCTGCGCAGTGCTCGCGGATCAGCGATCCGTTGAGCTTGAAGCCGGCTTCCACGTGCAGCTCGTTGATGCCGCGCCGGCCGAGTTCTTCCAGCATGTGGCGCAATTCCACCTTGCCGTGCGGATTGGGCAGCACGACCACTTCCGCGCCGCGGGCTTCCAGGGCGCGCCGGCGCGCTGTATCGTCAAAGGCGCAGAACACCAGCACGGGCTTGGCAAAGTCACCGGTGTCCGGCGTCAGCAGGCGCGCGTCCAGGGGAATCTCCAGCCGGGAGTCCACCACCACGCGCTGAGGCTGGCGCGGCGTGTCCACGGCACGCACATTGAGCTGCGGGTTGTCGTCGCGCACGGTGCCGATGCCGGTCAGGATAGCGCTGGCGCGCGCACGCCAGGCGTGGCCGTCGTCGCGTGCCGCCTGGCCGGTAATCCACTGGCTGCTGCCGTCGTGCAGCGCGGTGCCGCCGTCGAGCGAGGCGGCCACCTTGACACGCACCCAGGGCAGGCCGCGCGTCATCCGGTTGACAAAGCCGATGTTGAGTTCGCGAGCTTCTTTTTCGAGCAGGCCGCAGCGTACGTCCACGCCGGCTTCGCGCAGCCGCTGCAAGCCACGGCCCGAAACCGTCGGGTTCGGGTCCTCCATGGCGGCCACCACGCGCGCGATGCCGGCGCGTACCAGCGCGTCCGCGCAGGGCGGCGTCCGGCCAAAATGGCTGCAGGGCTCGAGCGTGACAAAGGCCGTGGCACCCTTGGGATCGTTCCCGCGCGCCGCGGCATCCTTGAGCGCCTGGATCTCGGCGTGATCCTGCCCGGCGGGTTGGGTGAAGCCCTGGCCGATGATCTTGCCGTCCTTGGACAAAACGCAGCCAACGCGCGGGTTGGGCGTGGTGGTGTACATGCCACGCTCGGCGAGCGCGAGAGCCTGTGCCATGGCTGCGTGGTCGGTATCGGAGAACATGTGGCCTGGTGCTTCCTGCCGCGCGGGCGGTGAGTTGGATAGGGTTACAGTCATCAGGTATCAGGGCGGCTCGGACTGTGCGAGGCCGTCGCAATCGGCATCCTGCCCCGGCGTGCACAAGCGGACGCGGCCGTGGGCACCGAGCCTTAGCTGCCGCTGTTCGCCCCGGCAGGTCACGGTGAAGGTGGCGGCGAGAAACCCGCCTTGCTCTGAGCGAGAGTATCCCACAGCTGTCATGCGCAGCGTATTGCTGCCTTGCGCGGTCGAGCGCAGGACGATGCGCAGGCAGGCGTCGCGCAGTTCGACGACAGCGAGCAAGCCGGCGTTGTCCTGGTCCGGCTCGTCTCCTGGCTCCAGTGCCAGCCGCCAGCCGTGGTCCAGCGACGAGGCACCCGGCAAGGGCGTCAGTACCGCGTCGGATCGCCGGGCTATGGCGGCCGAGCGCGCCACCGCCAGCGAGCCGGCCAGGCGGTCTGCCGCCAGCATCACCTGCTGGCGCGCCTGCAAGCGCTGCCAGGACGGGAAAGCCAGCGCCGCCAGGATGGCGAGCACAGCCACGCAGGTCAGCAGTTCGGCAAGCGTTGCGCCGCGACGCGAATGCCGGTGCCAATTCCGATGCCAATGCCAGTGCCAGATCCGACGCACGGCCGCCTCAGCACGCCTGGGGCAGCGGCACCGGCTCCGCGGCAAAAGCGGGCTGGGCAAGCCACTCGCCGGTGCTGCGCAGTATCAGCGTGCCGCATGACGCGTCCGGCGTCTGCGGCACGGCGCGCAGCTCCACGCAATGCGCCAGCCCGCTGCCCGGGCAGGCACTGGCATTGATCCAATGACGCGGGTGCGCCGCTTGGGCGGGCACCGACTGCGGCCACTTGCCGGCCACCGTCGCGCCGCCAGGCTGGGCGGCGAAGCTCGTGCTGGCGAGCGCGTGGCGCTCCAGGTCCAGCATCAAGCCAATCAGTGCGCTGCGCGCCTCGGCGCGCCTGCCGCGTTCCATATGCTGGTGCCAGGCAGGCATCACCATTGCCATCAGGATGGCGGAGACGGTCAGCGTGATCAGCAACTCGAGCAGGGTGAAGCCGGTTGGGCGATGGCGGGGTGTCATGCATGGGTCTCCGGGATGCGGTGGCGCGGTTGGCGGTGGATGGGTCTGGAAGGCGCATCCGAGTCTCACGGCGACCCGGAGCGGATCAGCTCGCGCCAGCTGAGGCGGCCGGTGCGGCGGCTGGCGACGGTGCGGTTGAGTAGCACGGCGCTTCCTTGCTCCAGGGACCAGAGCGTGAGGGTCACGTCCTCATGCGACGTGACGCCCGGTAGCGGCGCAAGTGTTGGCGGTAGTGCCACGCGTTCGAGAACGACGGTCGCCTTGGCGCTGGCGCCGAACCCGGTTGCTACGTGAGTGAGAGGCCCGCCAGCCTGCGCGCTGACAGTGGATTCGCCGCTCAGCGCGTGGATCAGGTACGCGCGCTGGCGCGCGTCGGGCGTCCGGGTGACAAAGCCGAGGTAGCCCGGGGCGGCCGGGAGAAGCCGTTCCAGATGCTCGCCGGGATTGGGAAGAGGCAAGTGCCAGCCCGCGGTGGATGCTGGTCGGCCTTGCATATCCGGCGTGTGAGCCTGCCGGCGCAGCACCACGCCGCCTCCTTGGGGCAGGGCCACAATGCGCGCGCCGCCGCGACTTGGGCTGCCTGTGTCCGCGAGGGCAGTGCTGTCGAACACCGCGCTGACATGGGTGCCGTTTCCGTACACCACCAGGTGGCCGCCGGCGGCGCTGATCAGGGCAGGGGGCACGATCGCGCGCGACGATGGCGCTGGGTTGTCCATCCGGTAAATGCAGTCGACGCGCCGGCCGCTATCGTGCCATGGCATCGCGCCACGCAAATCGAAACGCCAGAGCCCGCCGGCGGCGTCCACCGCATACGCCGCCAGGGCCACGCCGGAAATATCTGGCAGGATGCTCGCGGCAAGCAGTGCGGGGTTGGGTCCGGCGCTCCCGCAACCGCCGGTCGGCAGGAGCAGCCGCCGTATCGCGTGGCGTCCTTGCCACGGCGCGTGCGTGGGTTTGTCCAGGGGCAGCATGGCGATGCCGGCTTGCTGCCCGGGCGGATCGCGATGCGGCCCGCCTCGGTGGGCTTGGCGACCGTGCGAGGCGCCCAGCGTCACCATGGCGTACCAGCGCGGGCCTTMATGCGTGGAGAGAGCCAATGCACGGACGGGGCCCGACGGGGCCAGCGGCAGCGTGTGGGAAGCCCTGGCCTCCCAGATCGGCGCTACTGGTGGCTGCGCCGTTGCATTCGTGATGTCGAKGGCGAAAACGCTTGCCTGTGGATCAGCCGCGTTCGCCGGAAGGCCACACAGCAGCACGGTGCGCCAGCGGCCGGGTTCGAGCGAGACGTCGGCAGCCTCGGGGTGGGGGCAGGGCGTGGCGCCCTGTTTTCGCATTGGGCGCGGCTGGTAAGCGAGTACTTCGTCGCCGGATGTCGCATTGAACGCGCGCAGGCTGCCATCGCGCATGCCCAGCCAGGCCAGCACAGCGCGCGAGCTGTGCTGACCGACGAATTCCGCGTGGCCCGGCCAGCCAGGTATCCACTTGGGGGGCGGTACCAGGACAGGCGGCGTGCTCCCCGCGCCTTGTGCCGTGCCAGCAAACAGCAGCGCGGCGGCGAGCGCAATCAGCGAGTTGTGGTACCGGGCGGAGTGGGTCATGGCTGGAACTCGCTCTGCAGCAAGCTGCGTACCGCCGGGTCGCGCCCCAACCCTAGCGCAGTAATGCGAAAACGCAGCCGTTGCCCCGTGCCTGGCGCGTAGTCGGATCCCAGCCATTCGCCTGGAGGACGCTCGTGCATCAACTCGGCAACGTACCGCGGCATGGCGCCCGCCCCAGCGGCTCCGGGTGGCAAGACCGGCAGGGTAACGCCGCTGAAGGTGCCCATCGCGATGCCGGCGGTCTCATCCGACCGGCGCGAATCGAGCCAATTTAGCCATGGCGGCGGCATGCCTGGGGCGGGCCGGCAGAGTCCCCGCTGCGCGCCGGCGCCGCATTGGCCCGGCGGCGGCCACGCAGCAAGGCGGCTATCCACGCCGGACGCGCCGTTGCTGAGCGCCGCCATCAACTCCGCTTCCGCGTCGAGCAACGCCGTTTCCGCCGCGCGAAAGGCGATCTCCTGTTCGAGCAGGTAAGTGGTCACTTGCCTGCTGGCGAGCAGGAATTGAAGGCCAGCCAGGGGCACCAGTGCCACCTGCACCACTAATACCTCGCGCCAGACCGCGTCGCCCCTGGCGCGCAGTTCCTCGGCGCGCAGGAACGCGTCGGCCTTGCCATCGCCATCGGTATCGATGCCGTATCTCAACTGCATGGCCTCCACGCCACGCACCAGGGCGCCCGAAGTCCACCTTCCCCCCAGCACCCGCCCGTCGCGCCGGCTGGCATAGCGGCACAACAGCTGCGGCTCGCCATCCGCGCCGGTGGCGATATAGAGCAAGCTCTCTCCCGCATAAGCGCGGGCTGCGTCACCAGCCGATCCGCCAACGCTTACCGCCGGCAACGCATACCCGCTGCAATCGATCATGGTCTGGTCCGGCAACGTCGGATCCTGCGCGCGCCCGCTGCCGCTGAATCGCACCAGCAGTGCATCGCTCCCATTGACGCCACGGCGAGGGCAGGTGGGCAGCGCGGCAATGCCCGGCTGGCCGCAATCGTCGCGCCCTGACAGCGCCGGTGGCGCGTTGGCCGGCAAGGCCGCGCCGACCGGCTGCCAACCGCTATGCCGGACCAGGTGGGTGAGGATCGCAAGCGCCCGCTGGCCGCGTTCTTCCAGCAGCACGAGATCGACGGCGGTGCGGTAAGCGACCTGGACGGCATGGAACGCCGACACAGCCAGCGCGCTGACCAGCAGGCCGAGAGCCAGGCCAACCATCAGTTCGATCAACGAAAATCCTTGTGCGCGACGAGCCCTCATGGCCGGATCCAGAGGGCAACGACGCGCAGCGCGGCCGCGCCCCGCACGCCGCCGGCAGGTCTCGACGAAGCCAAGGACAGCGGCCCGACGACCGCCAGTCTTGATCCCGGCGAGCACCCGCCATCCTCCGCCGAAGCAAGCGACTGGCACAGCTGGAGGTCATTCGGGCCAATGCCGCGGGCCTGAAGGGGCGACAGCGCAAGGTCCGGATCCTCCAACTCCGCTAGTTCCGCGGCTGCACGTGTAGCTTGGCCGAGGGCCTCATAGCCGCGCAGCGCGCTTAGAGCRAACGGCGCCAGCGCAGCAAGCGGGAGCAGCCCGACGCCGAGCACGGCGAGGGCGGTGAGGGATTCGATGAGGATGAAGYCGCAGTCGCCGCGACACAACGGCGGAAAAGCAGCTTGACGGATACGCGGTCTTGCTCGCACTCGCATGAAGGGCTCCCTTGGAAGGCGTTGTGCCCAAGAGTAGCCAGCATGCGCTCCGGAAAATGTTCCAGACTGTAGAGGTTGTGAGGCGGCTTGTTAATTGTGAGCGCCTGCAGCGGCAGTACGTGGGGCGGCATCAACCCGATTCATCCGGTTGACGCACCAGATGGATCAGGGAGGTGCCAGCGCGCTCGCTGTGCAAGTCGTATCCCGTGACGGGTCACAGACTCTTGATCTGCCGAGCGCATTGATCTCCACCACGCGCTGCAGCGTTCCCAGCGTGAAAGTTGCGGTCGCCGTGAGTTGAGATCTTGTCGCCGCCGTAATCGAATAACCTACCGGTGAAAAGGCGACATAGCCCGTTGCATTGGGGTTGGTATTGAAGGTGACGGTGATATCGCTGGGGATCGGATCGTATTGCGATATCAACGTGTCACTCGTCGTGAAGGCACCATCAGGCGTGCTGTGTTCGGAGAATACCTGCCAGCCATTGCTCCACGCTGCGCCGATGGGAGCGACTGTGACATAGCTGTTGGTTGCGGCTGCGCCGGAGCGTGCCTGTGCAATGGCCGAGGCGAAGCTATCGGCAGCCGAAACGAGGCGCTGCCGCCGCAGAAAGTCGCTCATGCTGGGCGTTGCCATGGCAAGCAGAATAGCGGCAATCGTCATCGTGATCACCAACTCGACGAGCGTGAATCCGCTCGCACGGGGGGGCTGGATCCGGAGCTTTTGCATTTCTGCTTACCAGCAGCCTGCGCTCGTAGCATACACGCCGCTGGTAAGCATGTTGTACTTCTCGCCGGTACTGCGATAGACCAGTGTGCCGCATGTTGAGTCCGGCTTGATCGGGCTGGCTTGCAGTTCCACGCACTGTCCATTCGATGCGCCACATTGGGCCGCAAGGATCTGGTAGCTGCCGGTAGTGGGAGAATCTCCGGACCAGGTCTTGTAGCCAGTCCAGAGCGTGGTCGTACCCGCGCCGTAGTAGCTGTTTACCTGCGAAAAATGCCGCTCAAAGAGTTGCATGTCTTCAAGCAGGGCGGCCTTGGCTTCAGCACGCCTGCCCTTCGTGATGTAACTCGAATAGTTCGGGTAGGCAATCGCGGAAAGAATGGAAATGATACTCACCGTGATCACGGCTTCAATCAATGTGAAGCCGCGCTGGGATATCTTATTGGCGCGTTGCATAGAGAATCCCTTTCGATCCTAGTTCAGCGTGAAATTTCGAATCTCGCGCCATCCGGCACGAGCCTTGCGTATGTTTGAATTGGTCGAATTTCCGCTCTGGCCATTGGCTCCGACAGATGCAGTGCCGGATGCGCCAAATGAGATGACCTGTGTGGTCTTCGTTTCGACGATGCCGCCGACCGCGCTGCGATTCGCGTTCGTGACGTTAATGACGATCACCGATGGCGCGCCGAGCAGACCAATGCTGGACAAATAGCCTGATACCCCGTTGCCCGGCATGCCGGTCAGGGCGCCCAGCGCGTAGCTCCTGCTGCCACCGCTGGTGCCGCATGAATCCGTGCCTGTGTAGAGGGAGTTGAAGTACACGATCCCGTCCTGAGCAACCACAGAAGTGACTTGCCTCTCCGTCGAGTCCAGGAAGTCCAGAACCCAGCCAGGTTTGCGAGGCGCGGCATAGCCCGGGGCGTACGATGAAGAGTTGAAGGTGTAAGACTTTCCGTCGGCAGATGCCTGCATCGTTACTGCATTGAGCTTGCTGCGGTCAGGGACGTAGTTGGTGCCGCCGCCGTCGTAAATGCCATAGAACGAGTTGGTCTGGCTAACGGTGGAGGACGTGTCCGACAATTCGTAATATTTGCCGGTGCCGAACAGCACCATGTACCCGCCGGGCGCGTAGACTACCTGCGGCTGAACCGTGATCGGCTGTCGCCGCCCCTGCGAATCAGWGGCGACAAACATCGGCTTACCAGGTGCTCCGCCGAAGGCCGGGAGGGCACCGGCGGTTGCGTTGCCATTCCACGTGCTTGGAGTGCCGGCCACATTGAACTTCCACAAATTGCCCTGCAGATCCCCGGCGTAGAAGCTTGTGACACGGCCATTGGGGGTGCCAACGGAAGCTGGCGTGCTCAAACCATTCGCTGTAACGTAAGGCGGCACTGCCGCGGGCGTGGCTATCTTGAAGTAATTGCTGTTCAGGGTCCACGCGGTACCAGCTGTCTTGTCCAGTGAAAGCAAGAACAAGGCAGCTGGGGCATTGGTGTTCGAATAACCGTCAGTTTGATTGGAGTTCAAGCCATTGCCGACCACAACAAACCATTTATAGACGGGGTTGCCGCTGGTATCCGTACCGGTCTGCAGCTTGGCGACGATCGGAGGGCCCATGACATTGCCCATGTCAGCGTCATCCTTGTCTGTGAACTCCCAAAGGACGTTGGCGCCGCTAAAGGCCGTTCCGCTCTTGCCGCCATCCGGATCGGTCACGTCCAGTGCGTAGATGCCTTGCGCGCCGCCACCGAACCCGCCGGTGAGTACGGATTTCCAGACGCCGTTGACTTGTGCTTCTGTGACCAGGGGGGTTGCATCCACGTAAGGGCGGTGCGAATAGCTCGGCGATGTCAGCTGCGCCAGCGCGCTGAATACGGCATTGGGCACGTAAGCAAAGACTTCGTCGCCGGTATTCGCATTGAAGCCGTGCAGCATGCCGTCGTTGGCTCCGACATAAACCAACGGCGTGCGGCCGCTGTAAGTGGTCAGGAAGCTGCTGTAGCCGCTATCTGTACGGGTTGCGGCAGGGTCACCCACAAAGACCGGCCCTGAGCCGATGAYGTCACCGAATACCGTCGTGCGGGCTCTGAACGGACCACCACCGCCTTGCCCATTGCTTTCCTGTGTCCTGTCGCCACGAAGATAGTTGAGGCGGATTTGGCCGTTGCCATCATTCAAGCCAGAGTCAGGATTGAGATTGAGCAGCGCCTGCTGGGCAGACGAGATGGTGCTCCCTGTGAACTGAAAGGGAACTCCCGCGCCGCTGGTTGAGTTGAGGGTGAAAATGGAGCGCGTACTCGGGCTCTTGCTGGCGAGCCGGTTCCCTGCCTCCCACGTTCTGGACTGCGCGATCGTTACGGCCGTGCCATCGGCGCTTTTGGAGATAGCATAGGCGCTCAACTGGCCGTTCCATCTCTGGTCGAATCCGGGCGTGTAGACAAAGCCATTCTGTACGATGCGGTTGCTAGTGAGCGCGATGCCGGAGAGCGTGCCTGCGGAACTCGTGATCTGCACGAAGATCTTCTTGATGGCATCGATCATGGCCTGCGGCTGGCTTGCGAGGAACCAGTTCGATGGGACGTTTGATCCCGTGGGCGCAGCTTCCCACTCCGTATTGTTGGTAACGGTCGTGCCGCCCTGGCCCGCTGCCTTGAAGGGATTTCCGTCCGCGTTGCCGCCGTCGATCTTGTCGTCCTTGAATCCGCCGTACTTTGCTGCGAGAAAGATCTGGCTCTGACGCTGAGTGGCGCCGACCGTTCCGTTCCCGGCTTCATTGACGTCGATGCCAAACGTCGTGACGCGCGCAGAGGGCATGTCGGGGCGAAACGCCGAGGTGTGCGCCCAGTAGGCGACCCCCGCAATATAGTAGGTTGACCAGTTCGAGGTCGGATGCAGGATGTCGCCCAGATTCGTGAAGGAGGAGGGCAGGGGGTTGGCATTGCCTGCCGCCGGCGTGTTGGCTTCTAGTGCTCCGACCTTATTGGTCCACGCTCGCACATCGAATCCACTATAGCTGTCCACTGCCCGGGCAGGGTCGCCGTGCGAGGTGTCGACGTTGCCTGGAATGTAGTGATCCTCGTGGGTATTGATGTCGCCAATCGTCACGACGTAGTTGCGCTGGCAACTGTTGAGCATCGGGTCGGCATCCCAGGTCGTATAGACGGGGAAGTTGTCTGCATAGGTCGTATTCGGAAGGCCGCTGATAGCTTGTGGGGTGGGGCCGTCCTTGTGAAACTGGAGGTAGCGGATGCTCTCGTAGAACAGTTCGCTGATCGGGTCATACGTCTTGTAGTTGCCGAGTGGGTTATCTGTTGGTCCGCCAAGGTCGCCCATTGTCTTGCCACTGAGTTGCGTGCTCGTGCGGCCAAACTGATTGAGATAGTTGATAACCCCGCTGATTCCTTCTGTGCGGTTGAGCGGGTTCCGATAGAACACGCCCGTTGCCGGATCCCATTCCTTTGCGGTATTTGCGATCGTTCTCAGGTTGGAGTCAACCGCAGTAGTGCCGACATACTTCATCGGGGCCCGCAGCACCCCACCATAGCGCTCGTTCGGTGTCTTGCTGGTGTCGTTGGTGCCGTCGTTTAGATAGCCGAAAGCCGCAAAGCGCACGCGATCGGCATTTCTTTGCATCTGGCCGACGGGCTTGTAGTTGCTGCCATAGTTGTAGCAGAGGTCGGTGCGCGTAGTTGCCTCGCCGCTATCGCAAACCTGAATCTGGACACGGAAGCTACGTCGTTCCGTCAGCTTGCTGTTCTTGAAAACGTCGGCATATTTCCCCGGGCTCCCGCAGTTGCCGCTGCTATCGTCCGCATCGGAGAAGAAGATGTGGTTACCACACGAAGCAATATAAATCGTGCTGTATGAGAATGGCGTTACCGCACTCGGCGCGCTGCTGATGCTGCTGACGGCCGTGACGCTCTTGACCGGGAAGTAACTGTTGCTGCGGAAAAAATCCGATCTGAGCACGGCACGCTGCAAGACCGTCTGGGTAGTGGTGTCCACCACACGGTCGCCGCCGGTCATCGCCATCAGGCAGTACCCGTAGTCGGGAACTCTACCGAGAGCGTCATCATCAGGTTTGGGTGAATGTTCTGCGATTGCCCGAATAGCGGGGTCTGCGCAATCGTCACGGTCGGCACGCTTGGCGTGCTTGCCGCCCAAAGCGCGKTAACCCATAGCATCGCGCACAGAGGCAACAGGCGTCGGAGTGTATTCATGAATTCGTTCCCGATTCGATGCTGGCTGTTCTAGTTGTCGGTCTTGCGGTACAGCGACTGAACCATTGCCTGGGTGGCGTTATTGGGGCCAAATCCAACCGCTGTCACCCGATACATATAGCGCGTGTTGTCAACGGCGCCGCCAATGGATTGGTCGGGAAGCAACTCGATGATGTAGCGAGGCTTCTGGCTTGGAGTCAGGCCCGTCCCKGTCGGGAATGTCCGGCCCGTAAAGGTGCCGTAGGCCACCGTCTGCGGGTTGGTGGCAGAAGCGCTCCAGCTAACGGTGTTCCATATCTGTGCGTTGATATTTGCCAATGTATTGCACAGGCCCTGGTAGGGAGCGGCCACCGTTGTCCCGATATTGCATCCACCTTCGACCGTGAAGCCCGTCGCCGCTGTCGGCTGGAAAATTGCCGAGCGGCTCTTGGGGCCGGTTGTGTTCTGGATGTCCATTTCGGCATCGCGCAAGGCGGCCTCAGCTGCCTGGAACGCAATCTCGAAATCGCGTTGATTGCGGGTCGTGCGTTTTGAGTCCAGCGCCAGTCTCGCGCCACCCAGTGCCAGCACGGATATGACGAGCAGCATGATCAGCGCGGTGATCAGGGCAAAGCCGCTGGCTGGATATTTCACTGCTGGATGGGTCAGAGGCACGAAGGGTCTCCCTGCATGCAACTCAGGTAGTTGCGCACTTGTACCGTCGCCGTGAACAGGCGGCGCGCGGATTGTGGGTCTTGAGTCGGCGTGAACGTGCCGTCGGCGCCGTTGTACATGGAACCGAAGAGCTGGATCGCGGGCTGCCCGGAACTGTCTGCGCTTGCATTGTCGCTGCGCACGACCAAAGCTACTTTCAGCGCATAGATGCGTGCCCACTCGGCTGCGCCGACTTGGCTGGCGGGAACGAACTTGTCGGCCACTTCATCGTCATCTGTGGATATGCCGTAGAGCACCTGCAAGTTCTCTACGCCCGGGACAAGTTGCTGCGCGACAAAGGTAGACGTCTCCTTGCCGGATGCGCGCCGCCGGTATTTGCACATCAGATAGGGCAGGCCATCGGCGCCGTTCTGCACATAGAGAATGGAGAGTCCGCGCTGACTTGCCGCACTATCGATGTTGGACGGCGCGGCGACGGCTTGTCCGGAGCAATCCACCATGGACCCATCGCTCACGGTCGGGTCAGCCGCCGTCCCGACGCCGAAGAATCGAGTCAGCAAAACGTCGCTGCCATTGACGGTGGCGCCAGCATCGCAACCCAGCGTCTCGTTGTCCGAGGGAGTTGAACAGCTGTCCAGTCCCATCAGCATCTGCGAGCTGATCTGCATTGAGCCACCATCGCTGGCCGGAGGCGTGTAGGCAATCTGACGCAACATTCGTGAAACGACGCCGATCGCGAACTGACCGCGCTCCTCGAGGTTGGCGCTGTCATTGATGCCGCTATAGGTGCTGCGGGTCAGTAGGTAAAAGGAAGTGGATGCAACCAGCACCAGCATGCCAAGCGTCAGCGCAACCATCATCTCGACCATGGAGAAGCCTGGGCTTCGCTGGCGACGACGGGATGGTTGTCCGGAGCCGGCCATCAGCGTTTTCAATTGCTAACTCCCGGGTTGGCCACAATAACAATTTGTGGCGTTGCCGAGCCGTCGGCGGCTTGCGTGTCTGGCATGGTTGTACCGGTCGCGACATCTACCCCCGGCTTGTCGGCGAATCGAGATACCCAGCCCATCTTGATGACGATCGGGCTATCGTTGGCTTGGCCCGTGCCGCCGGCCGTGGCGTTGCACGCCCAGGTGTAGCCTGCGGAGGTGGAATAGATGCTGGAGTCCCGGCAGATTACCGCACGCCCGCCTGGCAGGGCCGTCTGGACGCGTCGCGTCCATTCGGCCAAATCGAACGTGACCATGTTGGCTGCGCAAACCGGGCTGCCGGACGTGCATGGGGTGGTAAAGAAATTGGCGCCCGTCGGCACCGCCGGTGCGCCGATGCTCGTGTCGAAGAAGTAGCTGCTGTTACTGGCGAGCATTTGGGCGCTGTTAGCCCGCATGCGGTCTGCCATATCGCTGGCGAGCTGCAGTGCCAGCGTGTCATAGGACGCTTGTTGGGAGAATCGAAATGATTTGATAAGAAGATTTGCCACGCCGAGCACGCCGATGGCGAGCACGACGATTGCCACCAATGCTTCGAGCATGGTGAAGCCGGCCGTCCCCCGACAGCTTGACTGACCCATCTTGACCCTTGTCCGAAAAGACTACGTTCTTTTGGCTTCGTTCTATTTTTTTCTGCAAACCAGGTGGGAGTATAGATATAAGAGTTGCCACCTAGGACACAGTTTGGGGAGAATTAAACAACGTCCTCGTTACTTTTTCTACTGCTTCCGTGGGGTGGACGCCGAAAATTCGTCCAGCATGTCGCGGAATTCCGACACGTCCTCAAAGCTCCGATACACCGAAGCAAAGCGGATATAAGCAATTTTGTCCAACCGGCGCAGCTCGCGCATGACCAGTTCCCCGACCTGGCTGCTGGGGATTTCCTTCTCGCCGAGGGCGAGCAGTTTCTCTTCGATGCGGGTGATGGAGGCGTCGATGGCTTCAGCCGAGACCGGGCGCTTGCGCAGCGCGAGGCGCATCGAGTCTTTCAGCTTGTCGCGGGTATAGTCCGCGCGGGAGCCGTTTTTCTTGACGATGGCGGGGAAGAACAGCTCGATCCGCTCATAGGTGGTGAAGCGGCGGTCGCAGGATTCACAGCGGCGGCGGCGGCGCACCGTATCGCCTTCTTCCGACATGCGCGTGTCCAGGACCTGGGTGTTGGAATGGGCGCAAAAAGGGCATTTCATGCCTGACCACCTCGAAGTTTGAGCCGGGGCGCGTGCCGCGCAGGCAGCGTTTTGTCATTCTGTGTCGCGCCGGGCTGGGTTGGCAAGGCCCGCCGCAGGCGCGGCGGGGCTGCYGGCCACCCGCGCGTGGCGGGTGGCGCTGGGCTTTAGCCGTAGACCGGGAAACGCTTGGTCAGGGCTGCCACTTGCTCGCGCACGCGCGCGATGTTGGCCAGGTCGTGCGGGTTTTCCAGCACGTCGGCGACGAGGTTGGCCACCAGGCGGGCTTCTTCTTCCTTGAAGCCGCGGGTGGTCATGGCCGGCGAGCCCAGGCGGATGCCCGAGGTGACGAACGGCTTTTCCGGGTCGTTGGGGATGGCGTTCTTGTTGACGGTGATGTGTGCCTCGCCCAGGACCTTTTCGGCTTCCTTGCCCGTGATCTGCATGGCGCGCAGGTCGACCAGCATGACGTGGCTTTCGGTGCGGCCGGAGACGATGCGCAGGCCGCGCTCGATCAGCGTTTCGGCCAGCACGCGGGCGTTCTTGACCACTTGCTGCTGGTAGGTCTTGAACTCGGGCGACAGGGCTTCCTTGAACGCCACTGCCTTGCCGGCGATCACGTGCATCAGGGGGCCGCCCTGGATGCCGGGGAAGATGGCCGAGTTGATGGCCTTCTCGTGCTCGGCCTTCATCAGGATCACGCCACCGCGCGGGCCGCGCAGGCTCTTGTGGGTGGTGGTGGTGACAAAGTCGGCGTGCGGCACCGGGTTGGGGTACACGCCGGCGGCGATCAGGCCGGCGTAGTGGGCCATGTCGACCATGAACAGGGCGCCGATGGACTTGGCTACTTTGGAGATGCGTTCGAAGTCGATGCGCAGGGCGAAGGCCGAGGCGCCGGCGATGATCAGCTTGGGCTTCTTTTCCTGCGCCAGCTTTTCCAGCGCGTCGTAGTCGATGTCTTCGTTGGCGTCCAGGCCGTAGCTGACCACGTTGAACCATTTGCCGCTCATGTTGAGCGCCATGCCGTGGGTCAGGTGGCCGCCTTCGGCCAGGCTCATGCCCATGATGGTGTCACCCGGCTTCAGGGCGGCGAAGAACACGCCCTGGTTGGCCTGCGAGCCGGAGTTGGGCTGCACGTTGGCGGCTTCGGCGCCGAACAGTTGCTTGACGCGGTCGATGGCCAGTTGCTCCACGACGTCGACGTACTCGCAGCCACCGTAGTAGCGCTTGCCGGGATAGCCTTCGGCGTACTTGTTGGTCAGTTGCGAGCCTTGCGCAGCCATCACGGCCGGCGAGGTGTAGTTTTCCGAGGCGATCAGCTCGATGTGCTCTTCCTGGCGCTGGTCTTCCTTCTGGATGGCGGCAAAAAGCTCGGGGTCGATCTGGTCGATCGTATAGCGGCTGCGTTCGAACATGGCGAAAACTCGTCTGAAAAAAGGGGAATTCCGAATGGCTTCGGGGTAGGGCGCGCGGGGAAGGCACAGGCGACCGGCGCCGGTCGCGTTAGCTATCCGGCGCAGGGCGCACCCTGCTTCCCATTCGCTGCCCAGGCGAGCGGCAGGCGCTTGAAACATCGCGCCAGAGAACTTTGCGCTTCCTCGTGGTAGTACCCACTGACTTCGCCAGTCGCGCAAGATGGAATGGTTGGCGGCAGTTTAACGCGAGGCGCTGGCTCGCTGCAAGACGGTGCTGTGGGGGGCCTGAGACCGAAAGTCAATGCCTTGTCTGTCAGGCCATGTAATTGTTGTAATGTCAGGCAAGGGTTTACACCGGGTCGGGCCGGCTGCCGTTACAATCGCGGCCATGAGCAACAATGTGTGGGCCTTGCGGGTGTACTGGGAAGACACCGACGCGGGCGGCGTAGTGTTCTACGCCAATTACCTCAAGTTCTTCGAGCGCGCCCGTACCGAGTGGCTGCGCTCGCTTGGCATCGAACAGCAAGCGCTGGCCGATGAGACCGGCGTCGTCTTCATCGTCAGAAGCACGGCGGTGGACTACAATGCCCCCGCCCGTCTGGACGACTTGCTTGAGATCCGGACACAGATTGAACGGGTTGGCCCGGCGTCGGTCCAATTCGCCCAAGAAGCGTGGCGTGGTGAGCAATTGCTGGCTACTGGCGCCATCCGGGTTGGGTGTGTTGATCGTAGCACATTTCGCCCGACTCCCATTCCCGCTCCCGTCCTTGCAACCATCAAGACCGCTCGATGAATCCCGTGACCGTCACGCAAGACCTGTCGATCATTTCGCTGGTGCTGCACGCCAGTGTGCTGGCACAGGCCGTCATGGCCCTGCTGCTGGTGATGTCCCTGTTCTCGTGGACATATATCTTCCGCAAGCATTTCTCCCTGCGCGCCGCGCGGACCCAGACCGAGGGGTTCGAGCGCGACTTCTGGGCCGGCGGCGACCTGCAGGCCCTATATCAGAGCGCAGCCAACAATCGTCACAACACCGGCGCGCTGGAACGGATCTTTGAATCCGGCATGGGCGAGTACCTGAAGGCGCGCGAGCGCAACAATGACGCCGGCGCGCTGCTCGATGCCGCGCGGCGTGCGATGCGCGCGGCCTACCAGCGCGAGATGGATGTGATGGAATCGCATCTTCCATTCCTGGCGTCGGTAGGTTCGGTMAGTCCGTACATCGGCTTGTTCGGCACCGTATGGGGGATCATGAACGCCTTCCGTGGCTTGTCCAACGTGCAACAGGCAACGCTTGCCGCCGTGGCGCCCGGCATCGCGGAGGCGCTGGTTGCCACCGCCATCGGCCTGTTCGCGGCGATTCCGGCGGTCATTGCCTACAACCGCTACGCCACCGAAGTAGATCGCCTGGCCATCCGCTTCGAGAGCTTCATGGAAGAGTTCCTGAACATCCTGCAACGGCAGACCCGCTAAAGCGCCGAAACCACCAACGTCTTCGGTCAAGGAGAACCAGCAATGGCAGCGATACAGCGC